>JANPNS010000338.1:0-7266 GCA_031427575.1 Gallionellaceae bacterium | reverse complement strand
GACGGCACGACCGGGCTGGCCGATGGGTCGCGCGTGCCAAAGAACAGCGCGCGCATTTGTACCATCGGCAACGTGGATGAACTTAACAGCCATCTCGGCGTGCTACTCGCCGAGGCGCTGCCGCCGGACGTGCGCGATGCGTTGCTCGCCATTCAGAACGACTTGTTCGATCTGGGCGGTTCTCTGGCGTATCCCATTGCGCCGTTCGCCGCAGACAAGATCACGCGTCTGGACATGACCATCGCGCACTACAACGCCGATCTTCTTCCACTCAAGGAATTCATACTGCCGGGTGGAACGCGCGCTGCCGCACTCTGTCATGTTGCCCGCACGGTGGCTCGCCGCGCAGAACGCGACTTGGTCGCGCTGGCAGAGGATGAAGCCATTCCAGAGCATGGGCTGCCTTACCTTAATCGCTTGTCTGATTTGTTATTCATACTGAGCCGCAGATTGAACCTGGCCAAGGGACAGGCTGAAGTAATGTGGCTTAGAAAATAAAAGGTTGGCTCAATGGCCGCTATGCCGTAGGCTGGCGGTGAGGCACGAACCCCAGCGTTTGGTCACCTCAAACAGGCTGGGGCTCGCGTTGCTGTGTCAATTCTGCATCGAGCTTGCTCGATAGCAGATTGCCTGACTTTGTTGCACCGCCAGCCTACAAAACTATCTGATGGCCAACTCTATAAATAATCGTAAAATCTAGCTGCGCGCCTTCAACAAATCGCGAATCTGTGTCAACAACACCACGTCCTCAGGTGGCGCTGAAGGAGGTGGCGGTGGCGCAGCTTGCTTCAATTTGTTCATTTGCTTCACCATCAGGAAAATGATGGCCGCCAGAATAATGAAGTTGATGGCGATGGTGATGAAATTGCCGTAAGCCAGCACCGGCACACCCGCTTTCTTAAGTTCAACCAAGGTTTGCGGAATGCCCGCTGGCCCCTCCGCCAGTTTAATAAAAAAACTGGAGAAATCCAGACCGCCCAGCACCCTGCCGACGACCGGCATCATTATGTCGCCAACCAGCGAATCAACAATTTTCCCAAACGCGGCACCAATGATCACGCCGACTGCGAGATCCATGACATTCCCTTTTAAAGCAAATTCCTTGAATTCCGAAGACATGCTCATAATCCATCCCCTTCCGCTACGTAGCTAACATGCGCGCAACACTCAGTATAAGCATAATTTGCCAGCCACACTACTCCCATCCCTGATGGCGCAACGCGCACCAGCAGCAATTCTGTGGCAATAAATTTAATTTATTCCTGCTTTGCTTACCTAGTTGTGCCAAAATGCGCCTGCCTCACCTCAGCCAGTTGCAAAATTGATTGTTAGTACTTCGCCACGCACTTGACTACGCGGGATGGAACTGAAATTTTTTAACCACCTTTGAAGGGAGTGAATCAAATCATGAAAAAAATACTGCCACTATTCTGCGCCTTGGCCTTTATTAGCCAATCTAGTTTTGCTGCGGAAATTTCCACGCTAAATCTCCTGCTTCAGCCCGCATTTAAAACCCTGTCCGAGGATTTGGGTTCAGCCTTGAGTTACAAACCCGTTACTCCGGCAGAACCGCTCGGTGTCACCGGCTTTGACATCGGGCTGGTAGTAACCGGCACCGATATGGAAAAGAGCTCGGCGGCATGGGCCGCAGCCACGGGTGACACTATCAGCACACTGTACATTCCCAAGCTGCACATTGCCAAAGGCTTGCCTTTTAATCTGGACATTGCTGCCTTCTATTCCAAAGTACCCTCCACCAACATTTCAATGTACGGCGGTGAATTGCGTTACGCCATACTGGAAGGGGGAACCGCCATGCCGGCAATAGCCATACGCGGCGCACTGACCAAGCTGAGCGGAGTAACTCAACTGGCGCTGGACACCAGGAGCCTGGATATTTCCATTTCCAAAGGCCTTGCCATGTTCACCCCTTATGCTGGTTTAGGGAAAGTGTGGGTGGTTAGTACGCCCACTGCGGGGATACTAACTGAAGAAAAATTTACTCAGAACAAGGTGTTCGCAGGTGGCAACCTCAACTTTGGCTTGTTCAATATGGCACTGGAAGGTGATAAAACCGGATCGGCCAAGTCATACAGCTTGAAGCTGGGTTTCCGTTTCTAAAGTCTGCGCCGCGCACGTCCGTCGACGCAACAATGCCGGGCAGCAGATATTGTGATCCCGGCTAATCCCGCATCGACTCTATCAGTTCGCATATCTCGCGTGCGCCCTGCAGAATGCGCGGCGAGGAGCGGCTGATCAGATCGGGCTGAACGAAGCCGATGTGGCCCTGTCCGACAGCCATCAAGGGTAGACCGCGCCATAGATTAGTTGCTTCTTCCTGGTCTTCGCGCGTGGCGGAAATTCCCAGCATCACCTGTGGTTGGGCATTGACCAAGGCCTCTTCCGAGATTGCCGGAACCAGCAAGGGCGCATCGAAAAATACATTCTGAGCACCGCACAGGCGCAACACATCGTTGATGATATGTTTGCCGTTCACCGTGAGCAGCGGCGTTGCGGCAATCTGAAAATAGGCGCGCACGCTTGGGCGATCGGCATATTTATTGCGCAAGACTTTACGCTCCCTTTCGAACGCGCGCGCAGCAGTTTCAGCTACCGCCTCGGTGTTGGCAATACGCCCGAGCAAACGTATGGTCTTGGGAACATCGTCCAGTCGGCGCGGCTCCAGCACCAGCACATTCAATTTCAGTTTTTCAAACGCAGCTCGATCAATCGCGGACAAGGCGCTGCCCCATGCCAGCACCAAATCCGGTTTGAGCACAACCAGCCGCTCCCAATCCAGACGGAAGGCGTCGCCTACTTGTGGCAATTGCCTGGCTTGCGCCGGGTAATCACTGTATGCGCTGACCGCAACCAGACGGCTGCCCAAGCCTGCGGCGTAAGCCAACTCGGTCAGGTTGGGTGCCAGTGAAATAATGCGTTGTGGCGGCGCATCAAACGTGACTTGGACAGCTGCATCGTCGGTCACGGTCAAGGCAAACGCATGCGCTGCGCCACCCAGCAGCAAGCAAAACAACAATGTGCGCATCATGCGTTCAAGTATTGCTGCGCCAGCGCCACACGTTTGAGATAGGCCTCGCGCGCGATGCGCACGTCTTCCAGAAAATACGGTAGCTCCTTCAACAGCAGTGCCTGCGGGCCATCCACCAACGCCTTGGCGGGCACCGGGTGAAAATCCACCAGCACCATGTTGGCACCCGCCATGACCCCCTGCGCTGTGACGTGCATCATGTCGAGAATGCCATCCAGAGCGGCACTGCGCGACCCCACCGAGTGCGAGGGGTCGATACACACCGGCATGCGGGTGAGGCGTTTGACCACTGGCACATGGGCGAAATCCACAAAGTTGCGGTGCGGATCACCCATATTGGTCTTCATGCCGCGCAGGCCAAAAACCACATTGCGGTTGCCTTCGCTGGCCAGATACTCGGCAGCGTTGAGCGATTCGTCCAGGGTAATGCCGAAACCGCGCTTGAGCAGCACCGGGAATTCCTGCTGCCGCCCGACGATTTTCAGCAACTCGAAATTTTGTGTATTGCGCGTGCCGATTTGCAGCATCACTCCGGTGGGGCTGCCGGTCTGCTGCAAGGCCGCGCGGATTTCGTTGAGATGCGATTCATGCGTGATTTCCATGGCAATCACTTTGATGCCGTACTTGCCCGCCAGATCGAACACATACGGCAAACAATTTTTGCCATGCCCCTGGAAAGCATAGGGGCTGGTGCGCGGCTTGTACGCGCCCATGCGCGTGCATACCTGGCCGTTATCGCGCAATGCTTGCAGCATAGTTTCGACATGCTCAGGATTATCCACAGCGCACAGTCCGGCAAATACGTTGAGCGTGTCCTGGCCGAAGCGCACACCGTTGTATTCAAAATGTGCTGGCCTATGGTCGTCGGTATGGCGGCCAAGAATACGGTATTCCTCCGATACGCGCACCGCGCGCTCGACACAAGGCAGGCTTTGCATGTCTTCAAGATCCAGCGACTTGGTATTGCCGATCAGATAGATTTCGGTCAGTGTTGTTTCACTTCCACGTTCGACATGGACACGGGTTTGGATACCCGGCAGGGCAGCAAGATACGCCAGTAAATGCTGGTATTGCGCGCCTTGCGGGTCAGTATTGGCAGAAAGAATCAGGATCATGGTGATTTATTTACCGCAAAGAATGGCCCACTGCTGCGGCCATTGCGCCATCGGATCACGGCTAAAACCACTCTTGCCGAACTGCTGCCAGCGGCCGATGACATAGCACAGCAGCACGTTGGCATGCGCGCCCACATCGGCCTTGCTGTCCAGCTCGCCCTGACTTTGGGATATGCGCAATGATTGCTTGAGTGTCGTTTCCAGCCGGTCGAACATTTGATTGATGCGCAGTTGCAAGCGCGCGTCTTCGTTCACCAACGCGTCGCCGATCAGCACGCGCGTCATGCCGCGATTTTTCTGGGCGAAACCGAGCAGCATGGCCAGGATGCCCTCCGCCTGTTTCAATCCGCTGTTCTCCTCCGCGCTGATTTTGTTGACTAGACCAAACACGGTCTGCTCGATGAACTCGATTAACCCTTCGAACATCTGCGCCTTGCTGGCGAAATGGCGGTATAACGCCGCTTCCGAAATATCCAGCCGGGCGGCTAGCGCAGCGGTGGTTATCTTCTCGCCCTTGGGTTGTTCCAGCATTTCGGCAACGGTTTGCAAAATCTGTAATTTTCTTTCACCTGGTTTGGCGGCCATGTTCACCTCTCTTTAATCTATAAATAGGACTGAGGGACGAGGACTGAGGACTAAGTGAAAACCCCACCATTATCCCGGGATGGGTTGGATTTACTCAGTCCTCGCCCCTCAGTCCTGTAAACCTTAATAAATGCATCACATCACGAATCTTCACATCAACATAAGCTGGCAACCGTGACTGCCCGGTCACCCACACCGTGCGCATGCCCAACCGTTTTGCGGTTTGCAAATTTTCAGCGCTGTCTTCCACCATCACGCAACGCGCCGGACTCAGGCGATGCTTGCGCAGTAAGCGCACAAATCCTGCCAACTGCGGCTTGGGTTGGTAACGCGCGTGCTCAATAGCAAACACATCATCAAACAAATCATCAATGCGCAACAAAGCCAATACGTCTTGCGCATAGTGCTGCGGGGCATTGGAAAATACCAGCTTCCTGCCCGGCAGCCGTTTCAATACATGGCGCAAGCGCGTTACCCGCTGCACCATCTGCGACAGCTCAGGGAACTGATGGGTATGCCACAGGAAATGCTCCGGGTCAGTGGCGTGATGCTTCATCATGCCGCTCAAAGTCGCGCCGTATCTTTGCCAGTAATGCCTGCGCAATGCGTTCGCCGCCTGCTCATCCAGTTGCAAATGCTGTTGCAGGTAGGCCGTCATACTGCGGTTGATGTGCGGAAATATGTGTGCCGTCGCATCATGCAAGGTGTTGTCCAGATCAAAAATCCAGACGCGACTCATTTGCTTTTAATCAGCGTACCCACACCTTCATCGGTCAGTATCTCCAGCAACAGCGCATGTTCCACCCGGCCATCAATGATATGCACCGACCTGACTCCGCCACGCGCGGCATCCAGCGCCGAAGCGATCTTGGGCAGCATGCCGCCGGACAGCGTGCCATCCGCCACCAGCGCATCAATCTGTTTCGGCGTCAGGCCGGTCAGCAGCTTGCCGTCCTTGTCCAGCACGCCCGGCGTGTTGGTGAGCAACACCAATTTTTCCGCCTTCAATACCTCGGCCAGCTTGCCGGCCACTACGTCGGCATTGATGTTCAGCGTCTCGCCATCCACCCCCACACCTATCGGCGCAATGACGGGAATGAAATCGCCTGAGTCAAGAAAAGTAATGATGGCCGGATCAATCAACCTGATTTCGCCGACCAAACCGATGTCCAGCATCTTGCCCGGCTCGTCCAGGCTTTCCAGCAGCATCTTGTCGGCGCGGATGAACGAGGAATCCTGCCCGGTCAGTCCCACCGCCTTGCCGCCATAACGGTTAATCAGATTGACGATGTCCTTGTTGACCTTGCCCAGCACCATCTCCACCACATCCATGGTCTCTTCGTCGGTCACCCGCATGCCCTGCACGAATTCGCCTTCCTTGCCCACGCGCTTGAGCAGATCATTGATCTGCGGGCCGCCGCCATGCACAATCACCGGGTTCATGCCGACCAGTTTAAGCAGCACCACATCGCGCGCAAAACCTTCCTGCAATTTCGGATCGGTCATGGCGTTGCCGCCGTATTTGATGACGATAGTCTTGTCGAAAAAGCGCTGGATGTAAGGCAGCGCTTCAGAAAGGGTATGGGCTTTTTGTGCGGCAGTAGCGGCGGTTAGTGACATGGTATTTTCTTTCATGAACCAGCGCGCATTTTACCTCAGAACTCCACTATCCTTGCTGCGCAAATAAATGGATCGCCGGTCACAGGCGAAGTCCGCACTTACCCGATGGGGGTTCGTTTAGTGGTCATGCTGTTGCGGGCGTGCATTATTGCCCGCAGTGAGCGCCCTGACTTCGGCTTTCACTTCAACTTTCTCTTGGTGCTTGTCAGCAAACTGTATGGTCAGGGTAAGCGGTACGCGGTCTCCCACCTTGAGTGCTTGTTTCAGGCCGATCAGCATGATGTGGCTACCGCCTGAGCGAAGCTCGACCTGCTGTCTGGCAGGCAGTGGCAATATTGCCAGTTCACGCATCTTCATTATTCCATTGTCATGGGTCATGCTATGCATCTCGGCACTGGCCGCAGCTGAGCTGGACACGGCAACAATACGCGCCTCCTGCTGACTGATTATGCGCAAATACACCGCTCCGTTGTCCTGCCCGGGAGCAGTGGCGCGCGCCCACGATGCGCTGACTGTTATTTCCCCTGCGCATGCAGGTGTTGCCAACAACAGCGCAGCAACCAAGAATATGTAAGGCATTTGAACTCCCGGAATTTAAAAGCGTGCCGCAAGATACATTAATCGCGTAGCAGCAGGCAAGCACAGCCCCCCCTTGCAAACCTGAAGCAAGTGGTAATTCCATACATGGACGCCCACTAGTTTGCCAAGCTTTCAATCAATAATTTTGAGCAGGTAAAGATTGCAGCCAACCATCCGGACTTTAAGTGAGGCATTGCCCCTGTCCCTGATGGAATCCGCTGAATGACACCTCATCATTTCTGCGCACTCTGGGTGCGTTGGAATTATCAGGTTTAAGCCACTCACGGTCTGACCCGTCTCGCCATCATGTCATAATTG
>JANPNS010000337.1:0-6289 GCA_031427575.1 Gallionellaceae bacterium | reverse complement strand
CGCTACCAGCTACAAGCTTTGATAATAATTTATTTTGGTATTTCTTGCGACTTCGAACCGCTCGCATCGCCAACCGGTGAAGCAGGCGCAACCGGGTGTACTACAATAGATGCCTCATGCTTGTCCATCACACCCTGAGGCGTAGTTGGGTTGGCATAGAAATAAGTCAGGGTCAGGCTGGTAACAAAAAATACCACCACGGCCACCGACGTGCTGCGGCTTAAAAAGTTGGCCGAGCCACTTGAACCAAACACGCTACCCGCAGAGCCGGTGCCAAACGCGGCACCCATGTCAGCACCCTTGCCATGCTGCATCAGCACCAGGACGACAAGCACCACAGCCGTTATTATATGCACAATCCAAACTATATTTTCCACACGCCACTCCAAATATCAAATTTATTTTTTCCCGGCACGGCAAATCGCCAAAAATTCCTCGGCATCCAGCGATGCACCACCTATCAAGCCGCCATCAATGTCAGGCATGGCGAACAACTCGACCGCATTGGCAGCCTTGACGCTGCCACCGTAAAGTATACACAAGGTTTGCGCTACCTGCCCATCAAGCCCAGCGATACGCTGGCGAATAAAAGCGTGGACCGCTTGCGCCTGTTGAGGTGAGGCAGTCTTGCCGGTACCTATCGCCCACACTGGCTCATAGGCCAGCACCGCATTCGACAAAGACTTCACGCCCAGCAGCTTGATCACTGCATCCAGCTGCTCGGCTACCACTGCTTCAGTGCTACCGTTTTCGCGCTGCGCCAGCGTTTCCCCTACGCACAGGATAGGCAACAACCCGGTTTTCTGCGCGGCAGCAAACTTTTCCGCCACCAGATGGCTGGTTTCACCATACAGACTGCGCCGCTCGGAATGGCCAACAATGACATAGCGGCAACCAAAATCGCACAACATGGCAGCCGCCACCTCGCCGGTGTAAGCACCCTTGTCCAATTGATGCACATTCTGCGCGCCCCATTTTACCGATGTGCCGCGCAACAGTTGCTGCGCCTGCGCCAGGTAGGGAAATGGCACACAAACTGCACAATCCACTCCCGCCATTTTCGCTATGCCAGCCGCCACCGCGTTCAGCAAAGCCTCGTTCTGGGTCAACCCTCCAACCATCTTCCAGTTTCCGGCAACAAGCTTGCGGCGCATCTGATTGGCCTTCATAACGACGAAAGGCGGCCATGCTACCCGCGAAACTCTCCACGGTCAATGTTGCACCCATGACCTGACAACCTCAAACAGCACTCCCCCGCTTCTCACAAATAGTGTGGCATGGACGTGGGGGTTAACCGGTGAGCGCGCACATCGGCAGCCCGACTTGTCGGGTTGTACCCGCAAGGGGTAGGCCGTAGCCGTAAGGGGCTGAAGCCCCAACGCATACGCACATACCCGACCTGACAGATGGTTCAACTGCGGTTTTTAGGATCATTTTTCAGGTTTATTAGGGCACCTCTAAAAATCCAAATTTCTAAGCCAGACAAGGCGCGAACAAAAAATTGTGACGCAGCATATGTTTGATATGTAAGGAATAATTTTTTGTGAGCAACGCAGCATGGCGACGAAAGTTGAATTTTTAGAGGTGCCCTATAGCCTGCGTATCATCACTGCGCAGAGCACGGACTCGTTCGTCGGTATCTGGGTGTGTAGAAAAAAATCGGGTAATGCGGGAAGATTGCTGGCTGTTTTCTTGTACTCCGAGATGGGATGACTCCAGTTTCTCCAGCATGTCAGCCAGGCGTGCCGGGGCAATGCCATTCATACGCAGCATGTTGGACGCATAGTGGTCGGCACTGCGCTCGAAATTGCGGGAATAACTGCTTTCCAAGAGCAAAGTGGGCGCTGCGGCAAGCAAGTTGCTGATGTCCCCCAGATACCAGGTCATGGCAAGCCCGACTACTGAGCTTTGCAGCAATTGCCGCAAAGGATGTCGCTCGCTCACATGTCCCAGTTCATGGGCGAGTACGCCAAGAATTTCTTCGTCATTGTCGGCCAGGGCGATCAATTGATCGGTGACGATAATCGTTCCGCCAGGCAAGGCAAAAGCATTCGCCCCTATGGCTTTGCTGTTGCGAAATTCCAGATGGTGGGCAGGCGAACCATGCACATTGCGCAAGCCATCAAACCTTAGCCGCAGTGCTTGTTGTCGCGCAACGCTCAGTATGCTGGTCTGCATCAAGCCATTATCCACAGCGCTCAGGAAATGCGTGTCTATGGTGATTGCAACACTGGCTGGAACCCGCGCTGCGACAAGGTTAGCCAGCCAGGGTAAGCCCCAGTAAAACGACGCGATAACGATAGCAAGGGTAAACAGGGTAGCAGTCAGCGCGTGATGCCAACTGCTTTCCAAACGGGACAGGCGAGATTGCGGGATTACTCCCGCCTCCATTAGCAACGCCTCAAAATCTGTGTGGCTGCTAACCTCACAATGGCCGCCCTCTGCAAAATGCAACAGTCGCGGCGCACTGCCCAATTTGGCCGAGATGCGCAGCTTGGTTAGTGGTATCTCACGCCTCACCTCTTCCCCGCACACCTCTAGCAGGCCTTGCGCAATGTTTAATGTGACCGCATGTCGCCGTGCGCTGTGGCCATCATAATAGTGTGCATTGACCATCTTCAGCTATCCGCCTTTAAAACCCGATATCGATGTCGAACATTTCTGCGGTTTCTGTTCCAGCAGCCCCGATTTGTTGCTGCTCGCTGGCAATAAATTCTTCTATGTCGCCTGCTGGCAAAAAAGCCATGTGTTCTATTCGATAGCGTGCCATCCTGATATCGGCAAACGGCTTAAAGAGTCCCAGCGTCAATACAATAAAAATAAAGTTGCTGAAGATGACCCACGCTAACCCGCGTGCTGACAGGGAACTACTGAAACGGTGCGCTCCCAGCTCAGTATGGTTCCAGACCAAATTCTGTATGCGTGCAATAAAATACGGCACGACAAGCAGGATGGCGGCGATCAATAGCAAGTAAGCTGCAAAAACAAACCCCATGATGGCCTCCTTGGGCATGTCCGTCATACTGCCCTTAAACAGGAGATACCCGCCAAAAGCAAACAGGCTGGCAATCAGCATAAATTGCAAAAGAGTAAAGAAATACACTTTGTAGAACCCCCCCACTCCAGCATCAAAAGTGAAAGCGCTCTGACCGAAGCGGCTATTGTTATGCTGATAGGATTTGATGCGCTGATGTGTGAATGGTGCCAGAAGATACAAGGTAAGTAATGTGACGACAGGAAGTGCTAAAAACACCACATAGGCTGATTTAACTGATCCGGCAAAACCAAAACGCAGGCCGCGATAACTGCTGTTATAGAGGCGAAAACGGAAAGAGGCCCTCAGCAGGATCGGCATGACTAAAGCAATCATCAAGCCCACTGCCAATCCCAGCAGCGGCATAAATTTGAGCGAGGTATAGTAGGCAGCAAATAAACCGATGCCGATCAAACGACCTTTGAGAATAACTAACGCAGTACCGTGATAATCAAAGCTCGATTCATTGAGGCGAGTGTTGCGATAAAAATATTGCATACGCCTTACTTTTGCCCAAGCTGAGAAGATGCCCAGGGTCAGTATGGTCAGGATGAGATTGACTATCCAGATGCGAAAATATTCGCTGCCTGTTCCGGTGAAACTGAATTGCTGTTGTTGGGCTTGCATATAGCTTCTCTCCTGAGTGCATGGGTATAATTAGACTACATCATGTACTTGATCTTATCCACAATCTGTTCGATTATCGTTTTGTTTTCCAAGGGTGGCTTATCCTGAAATACTCCACTATTAAAAGCGCAACTTACCTCAGAGGCGCATTACATTATTAATTTTTATTCAAAACCTTGACCACACCAACGCAGATGCATGTAATGTACAGTAGTTATAGCAAATGCTGCCAAAGGAAGTGTTTCAATGGCAGTAGAATATCTCACTCAACACAACGTTCAAAAAACTACTGTGAAAAAATCAGGAAAAAATAATATTGGTTTGAAGCGTCTCCGCAACGCGCTACGCTACTCGTTGGCGGGCATCATCACCGCTTACAGAAACGAACAGGCCTTCCGGCAGGAAGTGTTGCTGGCGCTGGTTTTAATTCCGCTGGCGATGATTTTGCCTGTAGGCAATCTCGGCAAGGCATTGATGATCGCAAGCGTGTTGCTGGTTTTGATCGTCGAATTATTGAATTCCGCCATTGAGGCCACGGTGGACAGAATCTCACTTGATCATCATAACCTCGCCCAGCATGCTAAAGATATGGCTAGCGCAGCGGTCATGTTCAGCCTGATCAATCTGGCAACCGTGTGGCTGTTGGTCATCTATTCCTGACAGGGCTGGAATGATGGGAATATGGGATCTTTATTTTGTCACCAAGCTCGTTCTCTACTTGGGGCATTACATAGACTTCCATGTATTCGCCAATCTGGCATTTGCATTATTTCTTTTCATTCCGATCCGGCACGCATGGATAAGGTTAATCAGGCAAGTGCTGGCCATTCCCATCGGAGTGGCACTGTTTTATTACGATACCTGGTTCCCGCCCTTCTCAAGTGTGATGCTTCAAGCCTCGCAGTTACAGCAGTTCGACCTGACCTATCTGATGGAACTCCTGGGCCGATTCATCCATTTTCCAATCGTCGCTACGCTTGGCTTACTCTATGCTGCTTATTTTTTTGTACGAAAAAAAATACCGGTCAGTCCCTTGGTGTTGCTTGCAATGCTGGTTCCGCTGTTACCCATCGCCACGCAGCCATCTGCGGTAACCGCATCCCCCCCCACAACAGATCCATCCAGCCCGGTTACCGACAAAGTGCTAACGGCCTCGCTGGAATCGTTTTATAAATACGAGGCCTCGCGCACCACATCATTCGCGCCTCCGGGCAAAGCCGATATTCCATTCGACATTATTTTTCTGCACATCTGCTCGCTGTCCTGGGACGATTTGAATTTCGTCAAGGAAGCGGATAACCCGCTATTCAAGCGTTTCGATATTGTTTTTACCCATTTCAATGCAGCGGCTACCTATAGTGGGCCATCGATAATCCGTGTTCTGCGCGGCAGTTGCGGGCAGCAACAGCACGGTCGGCTGTACGATCCAATCAACGCGCAATGCCAGACCTTCAATAATTTGCAGCAGATTGGATTTGAGTCCCAGCTCGCGCTGAATCATGATGGCCAGTATGGCAATTTACTGGCCGATATAAGCCAGCGTGGCGGGCTGCAAGCTACACCCTTCAATAACTCGGGCATACCACCCTATCTGAAAAGCTTCGATGGTTCGCCCATTTATGATGATTACACAGTGCTGTCAAAATGGTGGATGAATCGGCTGACCTTGCCTGCACCGCGGGTGGCCTTGTATTACAACTCTATCAGCCTGCATGACGGCAATCGCTCCGGCAATCACTCCAGCAACAGCTTGCAAACCTACCGCCCGCGATTGACCAGACTACTGGCCGATCTTGATCGCATTTTTACTCAGCTGCATGCATCCGGACGGCGTGCTGTTGTGGTATTTGTCCCGGAGCATGGCGCGTCGTTGCGCGGCGATAAAATGCAAATTGCCGGTATGCGTGAAATCCCCACCCCGCTCATCGGCATCGTGCCGGTCGGCATTAAACTCATAGGCCTGCCTGAAAATGCCGCACAGGAATTATTGATCGTTTCCAAACCGACCAGCCATTTAGCCGTCACCAAGCTACTTTCTGATTTTGTCAGGGGAAACCTATTCGGTGTGAGCAAGCTGGATTTGGCGGAATATGTGCACCATCTTCCAGCAACAGAATTTGTGGCCGAAAACGAAGAGACCATTGTCATGCGCCGTGGTGGGCAATACTTCCTGCGCACCAAAACTTCCGCATGGGTTGAGTACGACCCTGATGGACACCGCTAGGGCACCTCTAATCAAAATCGTGAATAAGGTTTAACCGGATCGGGTGGGAAAGGCACCGGGTCAGTATGGGTATCAAACATATAGCGCACATAGAGGGTCATGAAATTCGGCGTGTAATAATCGGAGCGGTCAATTTCAAGGCGTGCGCCAAGGAATAAGTGTGGCGTGGTCTGATATTCCAGGGCAGTCCCCAGTGAATATCCCGTTCCGTTGCTGCTCCCCCCGACATAAATCGGATTACCCAGAGCTTGCAGCCCGGGATCGGTCGGGTAGTAAGGCATATCCTTCTCTTTGCTGGTAGCAGCCGAAATCGAACCCTTAACCAAATACGACATGCGACCTGAGCGTCCCGTCCAGCGCACCGGAATGGCCAGCGATTGATAGGATTGCGGGCTGTAATAGCC
>JANPNS010000336.1:0-1855 GCA_031427575.1 Gallionellaceae bacterium | reverse complement strand
GTCTTTTCCACCAGATTTGCCACGCTCATGATTCTTGATCCACAAATAAAAAACGGGCCGAGGCCCATCTGAAAAACTGCGCGGAGTATAGCAAAATATAACAATCAATGGAAGTTAAGTCACTAGAAAAAACACTATGCGGCAAGGTGCTGCCAGTGGGTCTGAACTCAGGCTTGCAGCAGCACCAGGATTTCGCGCAGTTCGCGGCGCAGTTCGGCGGAATTAACAGGCAGCGAATTTAACTGAGGATCAGCATCATCCGGTTGCTCGGCAAGCTGCCCCAGACGACCGCGCGCACCACTGATGGTAAATCCCTCTTCATACAGTAATTGCCGGATGCGGCGGATAAGCAGAACTTCATGATGCTGGTAGTAGCGCCGGTTGCCGCCGCGCTTGACCGGTTTCAGCTGGGTAAATTCCTGCTCCCAGTAACGCAGCACATGCGCTTTGACCCCGCACAACTCGCTCACCTCACCGATGGTGAAGTAACGCTTGGCCGGGATAGGCGGCAGTTCGGAATTAGGCGTGTGGTTTTCCATGATAGCTCTTCTCTACCATGCTCTTGAGTTTCTGGCTGGGATGGAAAGTCACGACGCGGCGCGCCGTGATAGGGATGTCTTCGCCAGTCTTGGGGTTACGGCCGGGGCGCTGCGGTTTGTCGCGCAGCTGGAAATTGCCGAAGCCGGACAGCTTGACGCTTTCGCCGCTTTCAAGCTGGGCGCGGATTTCCTCGAAATACGATTCCACCATATCCTTGGCTTCACGTTTGTTCAAGCCGACTTTTTCAAACAACAAATCTGCGAGCTCTGCTTTAGTCAATGTCATATTCATCCCTTATTCACGTAATTGCGCGCCGTGCTGCTGCAGAACAGCGACCAGACGCGAAGTGCACTGGTCAATTTCAATATCGGTTAATGTTTTTTGAGTATCTTGCAATAACACACGGAAAGCAAGGCTTTTTTTGCCTTCTTCCACACCCTTGCCACGATATAGATCAAATAATGCGATGTCTGCCACATAGGGATCCGCAATCTGCTGCATGGCATCCAGCAAGGTCTGCACGGCTATCTTTTCATCCACCAGCACGGCTAGATCGCGCCGTGCTGGCAGAAATTTATTTATTTCGCTCATGCGTGGAACGGCTGCTTTGGTCAAGGTATCAAGCTCGACTTCGAACCAGACTGCTGGCTGTGCCAGATCATATTGTTGCTGCCACTGCGGATGGAGTTCGCCTATCCAGCCGACCGTCTGTTCGCCACAATATATTTGCGCTGAACGACCGGGATGCAATGCCGGGTGAATTCCCGGTATAAAATTCAACACTCGCGGGGAAAACAATGCTTCGACATCGGCTTTGACATCGTAGAAATCAACTGGCCTGGAGACAATACCCCATTGCTCTGCTTGCGCCGCACCATAAGCCAAGCCGGAGAGCCATTGTAGTTGACTGTACTCGATCTGTGGGTTCTGCTGGGCATAGTTAGACCTATCCCACAGCTTTTTAATCTTTTTTTCTACAGGAGTTCCTATATTCACTTTGCCAAAACACGCGCCAACTTCAAACAGGCGCACGCGCGTTTGCTTGCGATTGAGGTTGAAGCGCAGTGCACCGACCAAGCCGCAGATCAGGCTGCTACGCATCACCGCCAGATTGCTGGCGATGGGGTTTTGCAATGCGACTGGATGCTCGTTGCCACATAGTTCACGCTCAAGCTGTTCTTCAACAAATGCGTAGCTGACGATTTCCTGATAGTCGCGCGCCACCAGCATTCTCTGGATGCGTGCCACAGGCCGTTGAGACTCGCTATCCGGCAACATGGTCAGCGTAGCTTGCGGCGCGAGCGCCGGAATGTTG
>JANPNS010000335.1:0-1527 GCA_031427575.1 Gallionellaceae bacterium | reverse complement strand
GCCAGGCGGCACCCATGCAAAAGCGGGACGCGCCAGCGGCCTTGGCCGCACGGGCAGCATGCAACACGTCTTCCAACTCCATCAACTTCTGGCTTGTCACGCCGGTGTCATAGCGCGCCGCTTGCGGGCAATAGCCGCAGTCCTCGGGACAACCGCCGGTTTTAATGGACAGCAAGGTAGACAACTGCACCGCGTTGGCGTCGAAATGCTCACGATGCACCTGTTGCGCGTGATAAAGCAAATCGGCAAAAGGCATCCTAAACAATTCCTCGACCCGGGCCACGCTCCAACGCTGTATTGAGGTTGATGAATCAGTTAGGGTGGATAATCTGACGGGAGTCGATACTGGTGAGGGGTGTAAAGAGTGCATGGTTTGCGATGACATGGTTTTTTAATCCGATGAAGGGCACCTCTAAAAATTCAAAATCCTAAGCCAGGCAAGGCGCGAAATAAAGTCCGCGCAACCCATCTATTTTGACCCTTCGACTGAGCTCAGGTCAGGAATGTAAGCGTTAAAATTTCTTGAGCAACGCAGTATCGCGACGGAGTTTGGATTTTTAGTGGTGCCCTGAATTACAATGGTTCCGTATCATCTACGAAAGGGTACAAGCTTGTCAATTTTGGCCGGTAATTTTTTGAACATCCGCTCAATATTGCGGCGAGTGCTGCCCGCTCAGCCCTGTTTTCTGTGCGGAACGATCAGCCGTAATGGCGTCTGGTGTGCAGCTTGCGATAAAGACTTGCCCTATTTGAGCGCGCCCCATTGCCCGGTGTGCGCCCTGCCCACCTACCACGGCGCAACCTGTGGCCACTGCCTGCAACACCCGCCCCATTTCGAGAGCACCGTGGCGGTATTCGCTTACGCTTTTCCGCTTGACAAGTTGGTGCTGGCGCTGAAGCATGGCCAGCAACTGATATTGGCAAACATTCTGGCGGACAAGCTGGCACAGCAGATCAAGGTGCGGCCCGACTGCCTGATAGCCATGCCCTTGCACTCGGCACGCCTGCGCCAGCGCGGTTTCAACCAATCGCTGGAGCTGGCGCGACATGTCGGACGGCAGATGAATATTCCGTTGTTGCTGGATGCCTGCCAACGCGTGCGCGACACGCCGCCACAAACTACTCTGTCACGCAAGGCAAGGAGCAAGAACATGCGGCGTGCGTTCGCCTGTACCCAGGATTTGTCCGGCAAGTCTGTTGCCGTGGTGGATGACGTAATGACCAGTGGCGCATCGCTGAATGAATTGGCGCTGACCTTGCGCCGCGCCGGTGCGCGGGAAGTACATGCATGGGTTATTGCGCGGACATTGCCACACACAAACTGATTATCCTAAGCCGGACGAGCCGGAACCAATAAGTTGTTTTTCGTAGGGTGGGCACGCCGTTGTGCCCACGCGGATTTCGTACTGCCAAAAATATCAACCAAGTACACCCGCAAGGGGTACACCAAAGGTAGGCAATCCGCATCCAACCTTCGGTTGGGCGGAATTGACACCGCCGTGGTTGTAATTCCATTTTGCATTAAAG
>JANPNS010000334.1:0-3421 GCA_031427575.1 Gallionellaceae bacterium | reverse complement strand
CCTGGGCGAAGGAGTTGGGTGGAATGGGGTTACGTTTCGCGGCCATCGCTCCCGGTTTTATGGACACACCTTCCACACGTGCCGCGCTCAGTGAAGCAGTGGTTACGCGCATACAACAGCAGATTCCTCTGCGCCGCCTGGGTGAATTGGAGTGTATTTTTCTGGCCGTCCGCCACATCATCGAGAATGACTACCTCACCGGCACTGTGCTGGAAGTAGATGGTGGCCTGGTGATTTAATCAGCGCACTAACGCTATACATGGCCTTCGTCTCTAATCTTGGTATCGCTTTTCAGGAAATAGCACAGCAACACGCAGACCGGACTGCGTTGATCTATCCCGCCACGGGGGTGCGTGTCACCTATCGCGAGTTGAATCTACTGGTGAATCACATCACTGGTGTTCTGTTGGCCAAGGGTCTGCGCCATGGGCAGGTAACAGCCGTGTTTCATGACAAGTCACCCGCTGCCTTTGCAGCCATGCTTGCCTGCCTGCGTCTCGGTATCATCTACACCAATCTTGACCCGGACAGTCCCTGGGAGCGGCTGCGTAAAATTCTTGGTACTTGTCAACCGCACCTGATCATAAATGCCTTCCCTGATTGTCCCTTTGCCACCGCCTTGGAAGCCGAGGGTTTCCAGAACATTCTGCATCTGCGTGATATGCCCGTCCAGGACCAGACGGAATTATTGTCGGATTGCAGCGTAATCAGTGGCGGATCACCTGCTTATATCATGTTCACCTCTGGTTCTACCGGGATACCCAAGGGTGCAGTCATGTCCCATGCGAACCTGTTATGGTTTATTGCCTGGGCGCGTGACCGTTTCGTCATCACTCCTGACGATGTGCTTTCAAATGTTAACCCGATTTATTTTGATAATTCAGTTTTCGATTTCTATGCTGCCATCTTCTCCGGCGCTGCACTGGTGCCCATTACTCCTGCCCAAGTGCGGGATACGCGCCTTCTCGTTCATCTCATCAACAAGGCTGGCTGCACTTTCTGGTTTTCAGTACCATCGCTGCTCGTTTATTTGCTGACCACGCGCGCGCTATCGGCTTCCGATTTTCCGTCGATTCGCAAGATTATTTTTGGCGGTGAGGGTTTTCCAAAAACCAAACTACGCCAGCTCTACAACATCTTTGGCATGCGTGCGGATCTGGAAAATGTTTATGGCCCCACCGAGTGCACCTGCATTTGTTCTGCTCATACCATCAGTGTCGCCGACTTCGAGGACATGCAAAATCTCGCTCCGCTTGGCTTGCTGGCGGAGAACTTTGATTTTGAAATCCTGCCAGCGAATGCTGCCGATCCTGATTTTGGCGAATTATTTCTGCGCGGCCCGCAAGTGGGTCTCGGCTACTACAATGATCCGGAGCGTACTGCCAAGACCTTTATCCAGAATCCACATCATTCTCTTTATGCGGATGTGGGTTACCGTACCGGTGATCTCGTGCGCAAGGATGCCCGAGGTTGGCTGCATTTCAAGGGGCGCGCTGATTTCCAGATCAAGCACATGGGTTACCGCATCGAGCTGGAGGAGATTGAGGCCGCGCTTGGCACCTTGCCCGATGTTGAGGAATGCGCTGTCATCTACCAGATGCTTGGCGATGGATTGGGACAGATCGTCGCTTTTGTTGTTCTGAGAAATACGACACAACATGCGGAGGGTCTGCTCCACGGTATTGCCGCTATTGTGCCATCCTATATGCTTCCCAGGCATGTGACTATTCTTGACCTGTTGCCAAAGAACGCGAATGGCAAGATTGATCGCGTTGTGTTGCAAACCCTTGCCACCTCTCCCGGCATACCGTGACGCCTGTCATTATCCTCGGTACCGGAAAAATCCAAGAAGCGATTCTGTCGTTCTGGGAGAGCAGGTCGACATCTCCCAATAACGGCATGAATGCCTATCTATTCGCCGGATTAAATCCATGATCGTCGATTGATAATGATGATTGGGGAACGGGCCACTTGGACAAACAGAGTGGGCTGATGACATGGAATCCATCATGACTACCGCTGAGTCACCGCAGCAAACTGCCATATCGACTGTTGATCAAGCGTTCCAGCAAGCCATCACTCACCATCAGGTCGGCCAGTTGCAGGATGCCGAAGGGCTTTACCGTGCCATTCTTCAAGCCCAGCCCAATCACCCGGATGCGAACTACAATCTGGGAGTTCTGACGGTACAAATGCAGCAGCCTGCTGCAAGTTTGCCCTATTTTGAAGCGGCGCTGAAGGCAAACCCTGGGTCGAACCAATACTGGTTAAGTTACATCGATGCGCTGATTCAGGCTAGCCTGACCGATCTTGCGCGACAGGTACTGGCAATGGCCGGCCAGTTTGGCTTGCAAGGGGATGCGGTCGAAGCGCTGATGATACGTTTGGAAGAAGGCACACAAGTCGCGGGGCAATCAAATAAGGAATCGCCCTCCATTCCATCGGCAGCTGCGCAAAATAGAAAGGAAAATCAAAAATCTAGACCCACTGGACCAAATAAATCAGCCGGGAAATTTGCTCCACAGAAAATAGAAAATCCCAGCCCTAAGGAGATAGATACACTGGTGACTTTGCTCACTGAAGGCCGATACATCGAAGCTCAAACTCTCGCCCAAGCATTGACGATGCGCTCTCCAGAGCACGGTTTTGGTTGGATGGCGCTTGGTATGGTATTCGTACAGATAGGGCGTAGTGCGGACGCACTAATACTCCTGCAAAAAGCGGCTGTACTGTCGCCAAATGATGCTGAGGCGCACAATAATCTGAGTGTCATCCTCCGAAAACTGGGCCGACTAGACGAGGCTGAAGTGTGTCTTCAACGGGCGTTGGAGATCAAATCGGATTATGTCGATGCGCATCACAATTTGGGTAGCACACTAGCGGATCTGGGTCGGCTGGTCGAAGCTGCGGCAAGTTACCGACAGGCGCTGCAGATCAAGCCGGATTGCGCCAAAGCACTATGCGATTTGGGTCACACCCTCTGTTATTTAGACGACTTGGACCAAGCAGCGATTGCTTACCAAAAAGTCTTGGATATTGGCTCTGCCGATTGTGGGTTGGATGCGGCGGTAGCTTTGGCGGTACTCTATTACTTGAATGAAAATCCTGAGCAGTGTCGAAACAAGCTCCTTAGATCTCAGCCGATTATGGCAAAGACCGCTTCCGAGCAAAAATATTCTCGTAACTACTGGCTCTATATTGACAAACTTTTATCTTGGCACCAGCAATCTAATCAAAAAGATCGTCAAACACATGGCATGGGAACACTTTATGTAATTGGTTGCATATTCTGGAGCAACGTGAACACCCATTCTGGGCGAACGTGAACACTGATTCTGAAGGAACGTGAACACCGATTCTGCTCGAACGTAAACACTTTTTGCCATTTACCAGAATGAGTGTTCACGATGCCAGAATCACC
>JANPNS010000333.1:0-9199 GCA_031427575.1 Gallionellaceae bacterium | reverse complement strand
CAGTTTTTTCTTGAATTGTTCGCGCAGGTGTTCATCCAGTTTGCGCCATTCCTTTAATGCATCTTCCTTGAATTTGAGGCTATAGCTCATCGAGCTTGACGGCGATTTCCGGCTGGTTGCGGCGGGCATCGGCTATGGCATTCAGTTCCGTATCTTCCAGTTTGTCCATCAGCGCTTCCCACGATTTTGCCGGGACACAGTAGAAGGCCGGTTCATTGCGGTTGAGGATGGCAACCGGGAAGCCCTCACCAGCTGCAACCGTGGCCATGGGGTTCTTTTTTAACTCTGAGACGCTAGCGGATGTTTCCGCCAAAATTACGCTTGCCATGATGATGCTCCCAATGCACATTAAGAGCTAATAATAGCACTCTTAACAGGTCTTGCAAGAGGTTTCTGGGTGGCGAGAGAAACATGGGGTCAGTTCTCATGGCACTCGGTTAAGCGCAAAAAGCACGAAGTTGCGTGGATTAGCTACTCCCTAAAGTGCAAGGAGTGGCCGTCCTTTCCCCTTCAAGGGGGGGGCTAGGATGGGGATGGGTCCCGTGTTCACAACTTACCCCATCCCCACCCCAACCCTCCCCTTGAAGGGGAGGGAGTTGGCATCATTTTTTTCTTAACCGAGTGCCATGAGGGTCAGGGTCTAGCAAAGTAGCACATTGCACTCGCACGGCTCTGACCCCTTAAGGGCACTTCTAAAAATCCATTTTTGTCGCTCCTGAAAAAACGGAAGCCCAGTTAAATCAATAGGCTGGATTCCCGCTTTCCCCCCGCCTTCGCGAGGGTGACAGGGAATGGCGAATTATTAGAGGTGTCCTTAAGCTGCATCAGACCCGGCTCGCTCGTGCCCGGCTCAGTCATGCCAGGCCCGGTCATGTAATATCGGGTAATTGCATTTCCTGCACGGCTTCCAATTGAGACTGGCGAAAATCTTGCAAACGCTGTGCAATTTTTTTGTCGTGCACCGCCAATATCGCCGCCGCAAACAGGGCCGCATTGACCGCGCCCGCCTCGCCGATGGCGAAGGTGGCGACCGGTATGCCTTTGGGCATTTGCACGATGGAGAGCAGGGAATCCATGCCTTTCAGATAACGCGAAGGAACCGGCACACCCAATATAGGCACGATGGTCTTGGCTGCCAACATGCCCGGCAGATGCGCCGCGCCACCGGCGCCCGCAATAATACAGGCCAGCCCGCGCGCCTGAGCACTTGCGGCATATTCAAACATCATGTCTGGTGTGCGGTGCGCGGACACCACTTTAGCCTCGTAAGGAATATCCAGCGCGGCCAGTTGCGCCGCCGCGTGGCGCATCACCTCCCAGTCACTGCTGCTGCCCATTACCACGCCGACCAAGGGTTTTGTCACTAAAGGTTTTGTCATCATCGCGCTTCTGTCAATATCGGTGTTCTTAGGTTTCATCGCCATGCTCCAGAGTTATGATGACATTTCCCTTCTTGCGCCCGGTGTCAACGTATCGGTGAGCCTCGGTGATCTGCTCGAACGGATAGCGCCGATCAATAACCGGTTTGAATTCTCCCGCCTCAGCCAGCCCCGCGAGAAAACGCAAATCTTCTGCGCGCCCAACCGCTGGCCCTGCGATGATTTTTTTGCTGCTGGTCATAGACACCCATGGAATCTGAAGCATGTCTGGCAGCCCACCTAAAACCATAAGAAGGCGTCCTCTTTCCTTCAACGAATCTTTGCTACGGGAGAACGGAGCCGTGCCGGCGGTATCGACAATGACGTCATAGGTTTCACCATTCTGCGTGAAGTCCTCTTTGGTGTAGTCGATGACATGACTGGCACCCAGCGATCTCACCAATTCCACGTTCGCGCTACTGCACACTCCGGTCACGTCTGCCCCGAAGTGCTTGGCAAGCTGCACCGCAGCAGTGCCTACCCCTCCGGAAGCGCCATTGACGAGTACTTTTTCCCCGCTCTGAAGTTTTCCTCTGCGGAAAAAATCCAACGCCGTTGTTCCGCCAAAAGAGAGTGCGGCAGCTTCTTCGTAGGTCAGATTGGCTGGTTTTAATGCCATCGCCCCGTCTTCCGGCATGCATTTGTACTCCGCATGACAACCCATGGCGGCATCGCTGAACGAAAAAACTGGGTCACCGACCTTGAATTTCCTCACATCTTTGCCGACCGATTCAACTACCCCGGCCAGCTCTGTCCCTAGTATGGGTTGCTTTGGTCTTGAAACTCCAAATACCAAACGCATGATGAGCCCAAAACCGACAGGCACATTGAGACTTCGCACCCTCCAGTCCCCTGATGTTACCGTCGTCGCACGTGTTTTTATCAGGACTTCATTGTTCTTGGGCGTGGGCTTTTCGACTTCCTTCAATTGAAGAACCTCGGGCGGCCCATATCTTTCATACACACACACTTTCATGCGTTATCGCCCTCGAAGGTTGCTTTGATCTGCGGTCTTTCGCGTTGTCCAACGCTCGCTATAACCAGCGTACAAAAGCAGAGCGAAGCGGCGCTTTTGCACGTCCGGGTTGATGGCGTTGTTATACGCCATATCAATATGCTCGTAAGGACTAGGAGAACGCCTGGTACAAATATGGCCTTGAATATAACAGTGTGTGCCAACTGCGGAAACGCCTTACCGTCCCAAACTGGAAAGTCGCCACCGAGTTCCATAAGTGTTGCCCAAGCGACCAGCGCTGAGCCTAGGAAGGTCGTCGACTTAACAACATTAAGTGGCAGCGAGGGACTAACGCTCTCAAGTTGCACTGCAACTCCAATCGAGATTACGATGACGGCTACTATGATCCAGAAGGCGGACCATAGTGCTGAGTTGATCGCACTTGTCATCTTGGTGTAATCAGTCCGATATTGCTCTTCCCACTGTTTTAGTGATTCCGAATCGTTCCTCTCTGCCCTTTTCCGTTGGTCCTCGCTTTCAAGATTACGAGCCATGCCATGGAGAACGGCCATTTCGATGAATCGCTTCTTAGACGGGAAGAACATACAGGCTCCGAGATATGGGTTTTAACGCGCGTATGGGTATTTCATTGCTGTGTTGACGTATAACGCAAAATCAACCGGCCCGGCGCTGTTTGCCGTGTCCGGTTGAACGCCGGGTTAGGCACTCAATCCCTGCTTCATGACGCAATTGGCTTTTGGTACTTTCCGCTAAAGCATCCCAATGCTTGTCTTCAAGAGCGCCCTGCAATGAATAGAGGTAGTAACAAACCGGTATGGTGACGTCAGAATATGCGCTTTTGATCAGATTGAACGCTGTGGCAGAGCCGATTCGCTTTAAATCACCAACGGTTTTAAGTCCGACGGTTTCAAGGCGATCTGCGATGGTCGGCCCGATGTTTCTGAGGCTACGGAGCAGGATCTTGCTATCCATAACTTGTCTCCTAAGTGGGTTGCGCCTAGCCTCCCCCTTGAAGAGGGAGGGGGAGAATTATTAGCGCTCCTATCGAGAAGATAGAATTAATCTGGCCAAATCCGCTGCGGATGCAAGTTGTTCACTTCTGTTTTACGGGTCACTTCCGTTTTACTGGCCGGGCGGGTCGCAACAGGGCGGGGCTGCGTAGGCTGGTTCGTGGCCACCGTTGGCGCAGACTTGACTGTTGCTTTCACCGTCGCCACTGTTTTGGCAGGAGCAACAGGCGTTTGCTCGCGCTGCAATTTAACCTGACGCACTCCATTGGCCAGTTTGGAACCCAGTTTTTTCTTTAGTGACATAATATTTCCTCAATAATGGATTCTATATCCTTGACCGCCAGCGCGCCCCGACTACCCATGTCATATACACTGACTCCCTCTACGGCTGCACTGCGATAAGCCGCCCGCCGCTCTAAACAAGCCTGCAATAACGGCACGCCCAGTTCCGCCACCGCTTGCTGCATGGAGCGCGACAACGCATTGCGAGTCTCCACCTGATTCAAAATCAAGTAGGCTTGCAATGCCCTGTTTTTTTGCTGCGCCTGTTGTACCAGCGCTGCCATTTCCACGCTCGCCCACAAGTCCAGCGGCGAGGGCAACACCGGAATCAACACCAGATCAGCTGCGGCCAACACCGCTTCGATGACCGCCCCTTGCACGGATGGCGGGCAATCCACCACCACGTAGCGATTATTTTGTTTCAGGCGCGCTATTTCTGCGCCAGGATCAACACCGATTTGGGTTGAGACAGGTAACGCGCTCTCATTCTCACCCATCGCGATCCATTGGCTGATGGAACGCTGCGGATCCGCATCGGCCACAGCAGTGCGCGCACGCCGACCGAGACCTGCGGCAAGATTCAGCGCCAGTGTGGTTTTGCCGGCGCCGCCTTTTTGATTGATTACTGCGATTACTTTGTCAGTCATATCGCCTCACCATATCTTTTGCTACAGGTAATTCAAATTCCCGATCAACAGTGCATTTGTAGGGCGGGTTTCACCCGCCATGGCGGGTGAAACCCGCCCTACGCCTTATGCCTGCGCTGGTCTGGCGTATTTCTCCATCTCCTGCACAAAGGCATCTTTTCTTGCGCCCAACTCTGTTTGACCCTCGGCATCCATGCTGACATTGACATAGGTCTTGGCGAAATTAATGTTGGGGTAAAAATTTTCGCGTTTAGACAGATCAGACAAGCGGTCCAGAAATTGCCGCGTCTCGCCATAGCTGCCAAATTCAAAACGCCAGTTCAATGTCGGCTGATTCGCTGGCGGGGTGGCATCCGTGGTTGCATTCTTAGCTTGCGTCATGGCTTCACCCCTTTTTCAATGCGGACAACTGCTGATCCAAATCCTTGAGATGACCCAATTCATCTTCCAGCAGAGCATGCATCAGCGCCTGTGTTTCCCCATCTTGGCGTCTGCCGCAATACAGCGCCGCTTCTTCATACAAGCGGATTACTTCGATCTCCAACAGGCGGTCGATATGCAGCATTTCCTCCAGCGTCCTACCGGGGCGAACCGCTGGTAATTGGGTCGCATTGCAAGGAATGCCCAGGATTAACATGCGCTCCATCAATCGTTCGGCGTGTACCAATTCCTCGCTTGCGTCGCGGCGAAACTGCGCGCTGTGCGCGGACAAACCCCACAGTCCGGCCAGCTTGGCCTGTAGCAAATACTGTTGCACGGCAGCCATTTCGTGGCTGAGCGCGCGCGACAGGTAGCCGCTTAGCCGTGGATCAGAAGTCATGCCAGTCCCGCACTGCGCCTCATGTCGACATTAGCTCAGATCACCGTCACGACCGCCTGTCCCGGCATCGGGATTTTTCGGCAGAATGTTTTCCACTTCGCTGTGTACACGAGCAATAATATGCGCCGCAACCAGACCATCGCCAACACGTTCACACGCATCTGCGCCGGCTCTGACTGCCGCATTCACCGCACCGGTTTCGCCACGCACCAGCACCGTGACATAACCACCGCCAACAAACTGACGGCCAATCAAACGCACTTCCGCCGCTTTGGTCATCGCGTCTGCCGCCTCAATGGCCGGTACCAAACCGCGTGTTTCTATCATACCCAATGCTACCCCGCTTACTGTGTTTGCCATGATGTCTTTCCTTTCTTGATTAAGTAATTAAAATTGTTATGCCCCAAGTTGGTATTGTTATATCCCAAGCTGGTATTGTTATAACTCAGGCTGGCTCGGCAGAATGTTTTCCACCTCGTTGTGTACACGGGCAATGATGTGCGCCGCAACCAGCCCATCGCCGACGCGCTCACACGCATCCGCCCCGGCTCTGACTGCCGCATTCACCGCACCGGTTTCACCACGCACCAGCACCGTGACGTAACCACCACCGACAAACTGACGACCGATCAGACGCACTTCCGCCGCTTTGGTCATCGCGTCTGCTGCCTCAATGGCCGGTACCAAACCACGTGTTTCGATCATGCCTAATGCTATGCCATTTCTTTCATTTGCCATTTTCCATACTCCTTATAAAAAAGATTCCCGTTAATTAAGACTGCTTACTTACCGGCTTGACCCGCGCCAGGATCCCATCCATCTATAATGCCGCCGATGGTCAAATCGGTAACAACCCTAAAATCCCCAGTGGCATATCTCGCCGCTGAGCCACCCAGCGTAAACACCCATTTCCCTTCCGGCACACCGACCGGGTCGGCCGCCACGCTGAGCCGGCCTTTCGCATCGCGCACCACCCTGAGCGAGGTGCTATACAGCCCTGGCACACGGCGCGTCGCCACCAGATCAGAAACGACTTCCATAATTTCCATGTCAGTCTTCTGACCAATAGTCAATGATGCCGACGATGGTCAAGTCACTGGGGAAATCCTTGCTGCCTGCCGCTTCACGTGCGGCCGAGGAACCCACGCAAATCACCCAGTCACCGGGGATGCATCCCACGGCATCCACTGCAATGCTGCGCGAACCGCCTTTTTCCTTCACCACCAGCAGGGGGCGATGCCCCATTTCCTTGATCCGGTTGGTCGAGACCAGCGTTTTTTCTACCTGACAAATTTTCATTGTGTTCTCCGCATAGCCTTAATGTCCGCTCGCCGCGATTACCTCAATCACTTCGATCGGGCTGCCGGATGGCTTATCCTGTATGGTCATGCCGCACACCAGCAAGCGTTTATCGGCCAGTTCTCGATAGCGCGTTTCAATCGCCGCCTTGATCCGCTGGCAGCGTTCTGTGGTGCGCTCGCGGCTGCCGGGTACATGGCTGTTGTAGCGATAGTGAATGGCCAACGGAACCGGCAAGCCGTGCTTTACATTTAATTTCCTGAAAATCTTGATGCCCACATCCAAATCCGGCGCACCTTCTTCCACCGTGTGCAGGTGGGCAAAATACGCCAGGTTGCGCAACTGAAATTCTTCAAAGCCGTCACCCACGCTGATAAAGCTCTCGGCATGGCCGATGTCGGGATAGCGCCCGCCCCAGTTACCGCACACATATTCGATCTGCGATAAATTATTAATCAGCAGCGTGGCTATCAAGCGGCGCATGCCTTCGTGCGGTTCACCATTACCCTGCGCCCAGCCGTCTTTGGCGCTGGCCGTTTGTATGGCCTGATAAACCTTGGACCTGGCCGTATTCTGGTCATCGCTGACGGTTTGGCGATACAGCGCCAGGTTATCTACCGTGCGGTACAAGCTCATTTCACCATCCGCATCAGGCACGTGTATTTTTATGGCATCGGTATCGGTATCCACCCCGACCAACAACATGTCCACCGATGCGCCGCAGCAAAAGGTGTTCTCAATCGCCTGGCGAAATTCGCGCAGCCGCTCCAGGCCTTTTTCCGCCGCCTGCCTCTCATCGCTGCCGTGGGCGGCACAGCCTTCGTGTGTCGGATCGGAACTGCTGCTGTGGTACACCACCATTTTCAGGTAACGCGTACCCGCGTCAGCTGTGACCGGACGGCCTTCGCGGAAGCGCATCAACTCGGTCTCCACCCAGCGCTGCACATTGGCATCCACATCAAACATCGCGCCAGCGTAAGATTTACGGCTGCGCACCGCGCCCGATGGCAGACGCAGAATATAACGCGCCAAACCCTTCAGGCGACCGTCCGAGCAGGGTGAAATATCCACTGCGTGGTAGCCGCTATCCAGAAAAAATGCCACCGCCTCGTCCGTGTCGCGCTGCGGATAATTGTGTTGCACTTGCACCGCCAGCAGGCGCAAGGTCTGCATCACGCACTCGCCATACAGCGCCGGCATGTCCAGGTCATCTACCCAGGCATCCGCCAGAATGTGCGCGGGCAATTCAAAACCCAGTTCCTGATTGGCGATGGCTTGCGCTTGCTCAACAAAATCCGGCGCGTGCTGCAAACCGGCGATGCGCTTCAACACCGGCACGATCTGGGCAAAGCGCGCCTTGATCGTTTGCTCATGAGCCAGCAAGCGTTGATTCTCGACTTCATTCGTCAACGGGTGACGGCACAAGCGGCCATTCTCCAAGGCGCAGGCCGGATTGGGCTGCACTCGCTCGGGCATGCTCAGCGCCTCATGCACTGGCCGCCGCCCTTGCAACGCGCCACCAGGTGTCCCCAGCCCGAACGGCCCTCTAGCAGGGCTTGAGCTACGACCAGGGTGATTGAGCGTATTCATTTCGCCAAGCTCTTAACCACGCGCGCCGCCGGAGTAGGTGATGGTGGAGCCGGCGGCGGTGTTACCGCTACTGCCGGTTACCCTGCTGGGCGGAACTTGTACGTGCTCATGCGCCTTGCTTGCCAACGTCTGCATTGCCATGCCGCGGACATCGCCGCGTTGGGTTGGGTTGCGCCTTGTAGCTGAAACACCTTCGGTACCCGTGGTGCTGCCATCGCGCCGCCAAGCTGCGCCGGTGATAGCAAATCCTGCCTCACGTCCTTCACCCGTAACCCGGTTTGCTTGTGCCAACACAGCCGGTTCAGAACTTTTGGCAGCCGGTGCAGCAACACTCTCTTCCCGATAACGGAATTCCGGCGTACCGGAAACCAAGCCAACGGCCAAATTGACCGGTCCGGTGATACGGCCTTGCGCGCTAGTAGCCGTGCCGGTCACCCGGTTAAGCTGGCTGGCTTGGGCTGCTCGCGCTGGAGGCATGATGCTGAAATTGCTTTGTACCGGTGCGGCAGTATTGGCGACCGCAATCTTGCTGCGCTCAGATGGTCCCCGTGTTAACGGATGCTGGCTCATGCCTACTGCGCCAGATAATGCGTACTTCGCATCATCCGAATACGGTGTGCCACTTAACCGTAACGCGCTGCTGCGCGCACTGCCGGTCACTTTATTATTTTCACTGTTCAGCCCTACACCGGTAGTTCTTTCGCCCGCCGCACCACGAGGGGTGGCAACCCGCTGCTGTGCCGCCGCCACGCTATCGGGCGGGCAAAATGTAGCGTACTGGCCGGAGCCTACGTATTCCGTACCGGAAATAGGCTGGCATCCGCCGTACTCATCGCCGGTCACTTTGGGATTGTGTTCCACTGCCGAACCCGAAATGGTCTGCTCGCGCCAAGTGCGCGACAAGCTCACTTTTTCCGGTGTCAACACCGGTTCGCGGCTACAGGCTTGGTATTGTTCCAAACCGGCGTATTCAATACCCGTCACCGTGCTGCATGCCCCGTATTCACTGCCCGTCACTGAAGCACTTGCCGCAACATCGGTGCCGGTCACCGCGCTCAGAGCCCCCGCAGCGCTATTCAATCTTCAAATTCTGCGTCTTGACCACGTTGCGCCACGCGCGGTAGTCGGCTTCGATGAAATGGCCCAGCAGCGCGGGG
>JANPNS010000332.1:0-1582 GCA_031427575.1 Gallionellaceae bacterium | reverse complement strand
GTGCTGGAAAACTGTCGCTTCAACAAGGGCGAAAAGAAGAGCACTGATGAAACTTCGAAGAAATATGCAGCGTTATGCGATGTGTTCGTGATGGATGCATTTGGCACTGCGCACCGTGCTGAAGCCTCAACCCATGGCGTTGCCAAATACGCACCGATAGCCGCTGCAGGTGTGTTGCTGACCGGAGAATTGGACGCGTTGACCAAGGCGCTGCTCAACCCGGCACGCCCTATGGTC
This sequence comes from Gallionellaceae bacterium, assembly GCA_031427575.1. Classification (GTDB taxonomy): domain Bacteria; phylum Pseudomonadota; class Gammaproteobacteria; order Burkholderiales; family Gallionellaceae; genus Nitrotoga. The sequence goes on along the minus strand of JANPNS010000332.1, from coordinate 1,345 downwards.
GCCATTGTGGGGGGCTCAAAAGTCTCCACAAAACTGACCGTGCTGGAAAGCCTGTCGGAAAAAGTCGATCAAATGGTGGTCGGTGGCGGTATCGCCAACACCTTCCTTAAAGCAACAGGGCACCCGGTCGGCAAATCGCTGTGTGAAAATGACCTGGTACCAACCGCCTTGGCCTTGCTGGCCAAAATGAAAGCACGCGGTGCGAGCATTCCGATTGCGACAGATGTAGTGGTTGGCAAGCAAGCTCCTTTCCTGCCAGGCAATGAGAATACTCCAGCGGTTTTGAAATCAGCCAAAGATGTGACCGAAGACGAAATGATTTTCGACATTGGTCCCAAGTCAGCACAGGACATCGTCGACATCATCATGAAGGCGGGTACCGTAGTATGGAATGGCCCGGTTGGTGTATTTGAGTTTGATCAGTTCGGTGAAGGCACCAAGAAAATCGCAATGGCTATCGCCGAAACCAAGGCCTTCACACTGGCGGGCGGTGGTGACACCATAGCCGCGATTCAGAAGTACGGCATTTTTGACAAAGTGTCTTACATCTCTACGGCTGGAGGCGCATTCCTCGAGTTCCTCGAAGGCAAGAAACTGCCAGCCGTTGAAATTCTGGAACAGCGAGCCGCCAAGTAAACGCCTCCTGCGGCGCTTGCCACGGGAAAATAATATTCAAAAATAAAAAATAAATCATGTTACGTAGAACAAAAATTGTTGCAACCCTGGGCCCTGCTTCGGACACGCAAGAAGCACTGGAAGCCTTGATTCGCGCGGGTGTAGACGTGGTGCGGATGAATTTTTCGCACGGTAAAGCAGAAGATCACGTGGCACGTGCGAACCGGGTGCGTGCAGCGGCAGCAGCATGTGGCCGTACCGTTGGTATCTTAGCCGATCTACAAGGCCCGAAGATCCGTATCAGCAAATTCGAAAATGACAAGATCATTCTTAATGCCGGTGACACCTTTATTCTGGATTCTGAGTGGGCAGCGTTGGGCAATCAGGAACGTGTCGGCCTGGACTATAAAGAGTTACCAAAGGATGTAAGCAGTGGCACGGTACTTCTGCTGAATGATGGCATGCTCGAATTTCATGTGACCGAAGTAAAGGGAAGCCAGGTTATTTGCAAAGTGATACGTGGCGGCGCATTGTCCAACAATAAAGGGATTAATCGTAAAGGCGGGGGCTTGACTGCACCTGCTCTGACCGATAAAGACAAGCAGGACATCAAGACCGCAGCACTGATCAAAGCCGATTATCTGGCGGTCTCCTTCCCGCGTTCAGCAGACGACATGAAGTTGGCGCGCGAGCTGATGCACGCAGCGGGAGGCAAGAGCCTGCTGATGGC
>JANPNS010000331.1:0-11673 GCA_031427575.1 Gallionellaceae bacterium | reverse complement strand
CCTCATCCTCGCCGCCTTGTGCTCCTTCCCATCAGAAATTGGAATATAGCCCATTGACAATACCGCACGGCGAGTGTTAATTTCAAACTGCGCCGATTTGAGAAGCAGCTTGCGGGCGCGTTATAAATTCAGCTAAAGCGTGGGAAACCCGGTTTAGCGCAAGCTTGCCGGGTTTTTTATTTCGGAGGGTATATGACTACAAAATCCTATCAGCCAGAAACGCTGGCCGTGCATGCCGGCACGGCGCGCAGCCAAATAAACGAACACAGCGAAGCCATGTTCCTCACCTCCAGCTATGTGTTCGACAGTGCTGCCCAAGCCGCTGCGCGCTTTATCGGTCAGGAGCCGGGCAATATTTATTCGCGCTTCACCAATCCGACCGTGACCATGTTCGAGGAACGCCTGGCGGCGCTGGAAGGCGCGGAACAGTGCGTGGCGACGGCATCCGGCATGTCAGCGATTTTGGCGTGCGGCATGGGTTTGCTGAAAAGCGGCGATCACATTGTCGCTTCGCGCAGCATTTTCGGTGCAACCGTGAATTTGTTCGGCACGATATTCAAACGCTTTGGGGTAGAGACGACATTTGTTTCCGCTACCGATGTAGCCGAGTGGCAAGCGGCGGTGCGTCCCAACACGCGGCTGTTTTTTCTGGAGACGCCATCCAACCCGCTCACCGAAATTTCCGACATTGCAGCCATTGCCGCTGTCGCGAAAAAATGTGGTGCGCTGCTGGCGGTGGACAACTGCTTTTGTACGCCTATCCTGCAACGTCCGCTGGAATTAGGCGCAGACATCATCATCCATTCTGCGACAAAATATATAGATGGTCAGGGACGCGCACTGGGCGGTGCGGTGCTGGGCAGTCGTAAAGTACTGGAACCGGTGTACCAATTTTTGCGCACTGCCGGCCCGACCATGAGTGCGTTCAATGCCTGGATATTTTTGAAAGGATTGGAGACGCTGAAGATACGCATGGACGCGCACAGCGCCAATGCATTGGCCGTGGCGCAATGGCTGGAAACGCATGAGAATGTTACGCGTGTGTATTACCCCGGCTTGCCGTCGCACCCGCAACATGCGCTGGCGATGAAGCAGCAGAAAACCGGAGGCGGTATAGTGTCGTTCGAGGTGCAGGGCGGCCGCGACGAAGCGTGGCGGGTGATAGACAGCACGCAGCTGATTTCGGTTACTGCCAACCTGGGCGATACCAAAACCACCATCACCCATCCGGCCACCACCACCCATGCGCGCATCACGCCGGAAGCGCGCGCGGCGGCGGGTATAACTGACGGCTTGATACGTATCGCGGTGGGGCTGGAAGCAGTGAGCGACATTCAGGACGATCTGGCGCGCGGACTGGATAGGGTGCTGTTGTAGGGCATCACTAATAATTCGTCATTCCCGCCTTCGCGGGAATGACGGGATTTGAATTTTAGAGGTATCCTGAATGGACACATTGGCGGAACAAGTCGGCGCTACGCTTAAAGCGCATGGCTTGATGCTGACCACGGCGGAATCGTGTACCGGTGGCGGAGTAGCGTGCGCGCTGACCGATATTGGTGGCAGCTCGGTCTGGTTCGAGCGCGCGTTCATCACCTATTCCAATGAGGCTAAATGTGAAATGCTGGGCGTGGCACAAGAAACGCTGTTGCGCTACGGCGCAGTCAGCGAAGCAGTAGTGCGCGAGATGGTGGCAGGTGCGTTGCAGCACAGTAAATCGGGCATGGCCTTGGCAGTGAGCGGCATAGCCGGGCCTGATGGCGGCTCGGCAGAAAAGCCGGTCGGCACAGTGTGGTTTGCCTGGGGTGTCAAAGGCGGGCGGTGCGTGGCGCAACTGCACCGCCTTTCTGGAAGCCGTGCTGAAGTCCGCGCACACGCTGTACGCATCGCCTTGCAGGGCGTACTGGAATTATTAAGCATAAGGTCTGAATTAGCCTAAAGGGCACCTCTAAAAATCCAAACTCCGTCGCTATGCTGCGTTGCTCACAAAAAATTACTCCTTACATATCAAACATATGCTGCGTCGCAATTTTTTGCTCGCGCCTTGCCTAGCTTAGGATTTTGAATTTTTAGAGGTGCCCTAAAACCGACAAAGAACGATCGTTCTATACAACCGCAAATTGATGTGCCATAATCAGCCATCATTGTTTAACACACACAGGGAGAGCAGATATGGATGACAACAAAAGCAAGGCACTCGCAGCCGCGTTGAGCCAGATTGAAAAGCAGTTCGGCAAGGGCTCCATCATGCGGCTGGGCGAACATGACATTGTGCGTGATATTCAGGTGGTATCCACCGGTTCGCTGGGGCTGGACATCGCGCTGGGGGTGGGTGGCCTGCCGCGTGGTCGCGTTATTGAAATCTACGGCCCGGAATCCTCCGGCAAAACTACGCTCACGCTGCAAGTGATTGCCGAGATGCAAAAGCTCGGTGGCACTGCGGCCTTTATTGATGCCGAACACGCGCTTGATCCGCAATACGCGCAGAAGCTGGGCGTGAATGTAAGCGACCTGCTTATTTCGCAACCGGATAATGGTGAACAGGCTCTGGAAATTGTTGACATGCTGGTGCGCTCTGCCGCCGTGGATATAGTGGTGATAGATTCCGTCGCCGCACTCACCCCCAAGGCGGAAATCGAAGGCGAAATGGGCGATGCGCAAATGGGCCTGCATGCCAGACTGATGTCACAAGCCTTGCGCAAACTCACCGCCAACATCAACCGTTCCAACACCACCGTCATTTTCATTAACCAGATCCGCATGAAAATCGGCGTCATGTTCGGCAGCCCGGAAACCACTACCGGCGGCAACGCGCTCAAATTCTACGCCTCGGTTCGCCTCGACATACGCCGCACCGGCGCGATCAAAAAAGGCGATGAAGTCATCGGCTCAGAAACCCGCGTCAAAGTGGTCAAGAACAAAGTGGCGCCGCCGTTCAAACAGGCGGAATTCGACATCCTGTATGGCGAAGGTATATCGCGCGAAGGCGAGATTATCGATCTGGGCGCGCTGCATAAATTTATTGAAAAGGCGGGCGCCTGGTATGCATATAAGGGCGAAAAAATCGGTCAGGGCAAAGACAACGCGCGCGAATACCTGAAAGAGCATCCTGAAGTTTCCATCGAGATTGAAAACAAAATCCGAGAAGCGGTTGGCGTTGCCTTGATCAATAGCGACGCGGAAACAGAAGCTCCCAAGGCCGCCACCCCCAAGAGCGCCTCAGCCAAGATACTTGTCAAAGAAACCTGAGACCGGCCTGCGCGTCCGCGCCATGCGGTATCTGGCACGGCGCGAATACAGCCGCGCCGAACTGCACGCCAGGCTGCTGACGTACGCCACGCCGGATGACAACGTAGATGCAGTGCTGGATGAGCTGGTAAAGCGCGGCTGGCAGTCCGATGAACGCGCGGCCACGCAACTGGTACACGCCAAGCGCGCTCGTTTTGGCACGCAACGTATCGCGCATGAGTTGCGGCAAAGAGGCATCGCGGAAGAGCTGATCAGCGCTTCGCTGCCGAAATTAAAGGAAAGCGAACTGGAAGCGGCGCGCGAAGTATGGAAAAAGAAATTCGGTGTTGCGCCGCATGATGAGAAAGAAAAAGCCAGGCAAGTTCGTTTTCTGCAATCGCGCGGGTTTGGGTTGGGTGTGGTTTTCAAAGTACTGCGTAGTGAATCTGACGTTGAATAGCGGAGAATGGTCATTCCGGCGCAGGCCAGGAGTTCAGGGCACCTCTAAAAATTCAAAATTCTAAGCGAGACAAGGCGCGAGCAAAAAATTGCGACGCCGCATATGTATGACCCTTCCTGGATGACGACCATGATGGCGCTACGGATGAAGGATTTGCCGATCTGGATAGCGACGGTCAAAAAAATTGTGCGGATGCTGACGACGACAACGACGGACTGCCAGACAGTACCGATGCTGACAATGACAACGACGGCATACTCGATGCGATCGATCTGGATGATGATAACGACGGGGTAGCAGAGGTGGAGCTATGCAATGGCGTGGATGATGACTCCGACCGCCTGATAGACGAAGGCTTTGACTCCGATCGCGATGGCATCCCAAGTTGCCGCGATACCGACGATGACAATGATGGTGATACCGACGAAGTCGATATTGACGACAACAACAATGGTGTTGCCGAAATAGAGATATGCAATGGCATAGATGACGACCAGGACGGAACCCTGGATGAAGATGGTGCCGACCTGGATAACGATGGCCGCAATAACTGCATCGACGTGGATGATGATAACGATGGTATCTCTGACAGCGAAGATGCGGATGACGACAACGACGGTACGCCAGACAGCATTGACACCGATGACGATAATGACGGCGTGGGTGATGTCAAGGATCTGGATGCCGACAATGATGGCCTCGATAACGTAGCCGACACTGACGATGACAATGATGGTTTTCCCGACAGTACAGAAGCGACCGCTGGGACTGGGGTCAATAACGCGATCAGCGAACCCATCTATGTGAATCGCGCCAATTTGACCCCCGTAGATGGTTTTGGCAACCCTGCTCTTGCCTCTATACAGGGACTGACATATAGCGGTGACCATGTGGTGGCATTGGCCGTGGACTTGTCGGCGCAGCCAGTATTAGCCATGATAGACACCGCGACTGGCGTGGTGGAGGCCAGCTATCCACTAACGAGTAGCTACTCTGCGATCACCACCGATGGTACGGCATTCTATGTGCTGGATAGCTCGACCGTGCCCGCGCGCATCCGGGTTTTAGATGCCACTGGCAGTCTACTGAATGATTTGGTAACACCGACCTTGGTGAGCCCAGTGGGCTTGGGTTATGACGGACGTTTGCTGGTAACGGACAATGCCAGTGCACCCCTGCTGCGATTCCTGGATGCTGCCACCGGTAGTGAATTGGACACTTTCAATATTGCCAGCAGTATTGATGTGGAGGTACTGGATGGCGCCTTGCTGTCAGTATACCCGGATGGCGGGGTGTACCTGGTGGCCACTAGCCCGTGTAACGGTTACCCGGCTGGCTCCTATGATGTAGGCATATGCGTGGTTTTGCCGGATCAATTCCTGTTTTCCGTGACTGGCAACAGCGGTATTGCTACCGATGGCACCAACGTGTTTGCAGCGGGCAGTCCTTCTGCAGCTCCGGCCAGCCCTGCATTTTTGGCCACGACCAGCGCAACTGCTTCAGGAATGGTAATTTCCCGGATCGTGCCACTCAACCCGGCCAGTCCTGATCTGGTAATGACTGCTGTTACTCCGACCACCACCTCGGTTAACGCGGGCAAAGCCTTGTTAGTGACTAACACGGTCGCCAATCAAGGGCTTTCCAGGAGCATTGGTTTCCCGATCGCGTTCCGACTTTCAACCAATGCTGTTTATGGCGATGCGGATGACATGTTGATCCCATTCATGCGCAGCGTGCTGCCATTGGGTGCAGGAATGGTAAGCACGGCAACCAGTAGCCTGATGATTCCGAGGACTGTGCCAGCAGGGAATTATTACATCTGTGCCAAGGCCGATCCCGGAAATGCAGTCAACGAGATGAATGAAAATAACAACAGCCTGTGTTCTGCTGCCGTGACCGTGGTATCTCTGCCGGACTTAATGGCGGCTAGCGTGAGCGGTGCGATGGTAGGCAGAAATGTTTCGATTCGGGATGTGCTTCGCAACATCGGTACCGCAGCCGCAGGGGCTTTCAGCATCAATTTTTATCTGTCGTCGAATAATCTTTACGATAGCATGGATCCTCTGCTATGCAGCCGAGCCGTGAGTGGTCTAGGAGTTGGGTTGGGGTCTTCGGGGATTACGCCTTGCCCGCTTCCGCCGGGTACGTCTGCTGGTAACTACTATGTGGTAGCGGTTGTCGATGCAGGTTCTGCGGTGGCGGAATTGAGTGAGATTAATAATATAAAGGTGGCGACCGTAGTTACGCGTGTGGGAATTGATCTGATGCCCACCAGCGTGACGTGGACTCGTTCTGGAAGAATCTTGACCATCAAAGACACGGCGAAAAATGCCGGATCCTTGGATGCAGGGGCGTTTACCGTTGGCTTCTTCATGCAACGAATCCTCCCATTTGGTGAAGTTGCGCCGGCTCCTGTATTGGTCTGCAGTAGAAACGTGCCATCACTGGCCTCTGGGTTGCTGAATTTAGGTGTAACGGTATGTGATCTCAGCGCGCTGTCTGTAGGGTCTTACCGTGTGTCAGTGGCGGATGACGTCGGCAATATCATCACGGAGTACAACGAAATGAATAACGTCCGGTTCGGTATCAATGTAACCATAGACCAGTAACAGGGGCGGTGCAAAATGTACGGGGCAGATAAAAATCTGCCCCGTTTTTTTGCGATGTGAGAGATGTGCTGTAAAACTTATTTTTCCCCGGCCATGTTTGCCATTGCTTGAACAACCACATCTCGCGTCAGTTGCGGCGCAAACAGCTCAATAAAATGATAAACGTAACCACGCAGGTATTCATTGCGGCGTATGGCTATGCGTGTGGTGCTGGTCTGAAATAGTTTACCGGCATCGATCATGCGCAAGTGCTTGTCCCGTTCCGGAATGAAGGCCATTTGCGCCAGTATGCCTATACCCAATCCCAGTTCGACATAGGTTTTTATGACGTCCGAGTCGATGGCGGTGAGCACGATGTTGGGAGTTAGCTTGTGAGCTTCAAACGCGGCATTGATTTTGCCTCGCCCGCTGAAGGCGAAGTCGTAAGTGATGATGGGGTATTGCGCCAGCTTTTCCAGTGTCAGTTTTTTCTCCGCCAGCAGCGGGTGTTTGGGCGGCACTATCACGCAGTGATGCCATTCATAGCACGGCAATGTCACCAGCTCGTCGTAAAGAGCCAGGCTTTCTGTGGCGATGGCAATATCGGCCTCGCCGTCCAGAACCTGCTGCGCAATCTGCGTTGGATTGCCTTGATGCAAATTAAGTTTAACCTTGGGATAGCGTTTGATGAATTGCTTGACCACCTGCGGCAGGGCGTAGCGCGCCTGAGTATGGGTTGTGGCTATAGTGAGCGTGCCGCTGTCCTGGCTGTGAAATTCCTGGCTCACTTGGGTCAGATTGTCGGCATCGTGCAGCATGCGCTGGGCAATTCCCAGCACCGCTTTCCCCGGCTCGGTGATGGCGGTGATACGTTTTCCGTTGCGCACAAAAATCTCTATCCCCAGTTCATTTTCCAGTAATTTAATCTGCTTGCTGATGCCGGGTTGCGAGGTAAACAGCGCGGCGGCGGCGGCGGAGATATTCAGGCCGCGCCGCACGATTTCATTGAGGTAACGCAGTTGTTGCAGGTTCATGACCATTATCCATATATCTAATAGTTATATAATAGTAACATAAAAGTATTTAACAATATAACGACTCCGGACTAGAATGCGTGTCTGTAATTTTTACATGCGGGTGCCAAGAGTGAAATTCCGTGACCCCGACTTAAGCGATAACCCGATCAATGCCGAGCATACCGAGCTTGGCATTCCGCCTATTGAGGAGGCAATTTTACACCCGGGGGATCATCCCATTTTGAGAATGGCGATGTGGCTCGCTATATTTATGTTGATTGCGGCGATGGGCTACCTTGTGGCGCGATTATTCTCTCAAAATGGCGTGAGCGGCGGCGAGCAGCTTATTGTCGAGACGCTTCAGAGCAAAATATTCTGGACGGCGGTGGCTGTCGGTTTGCTCGCTCAAGTCATTGATGGCGCTTTGGGTATGGCATATGGTGTCACGTCAACTTCATTTTTATTGGCCACAGGAGTAAGCCCTGCCGTTGCCAGCGCCAGTGTACATATCGCCGAAGTATTTACGACAGGTGTGTCGGGTATTGCACATGTGAAACTAGGCAATGTGAATAAGAATTTATTTTTAAGGCTGCTGATTCCCGGCATTACCGGTGCGGTGGTAGGGGCTATTGTGCTATCGAGCATTGACGGCAAGATACTTAAACCATACATTTCGGTTTACCTGCTGATTATGGGCGTTTATATTATCAGCAAAGTGTTTCGCAAAATTCAGTCAGCCAAGCATGAGCCCAAGCATGTCGCCAAGCTGGCTTTGTTTGGTGGTTTTGTTGATTCTGTCGGTGGTGGCGGCTGGGGGCCGGTGGTGACTACGACGCTAGTGGGTTCGGGACACAACCCCAGGGCGACCATAGGGACAGTGAATTTCGCGGAATTCTTTTTGACCTTTGCCAGCGCAATCGCATTTTCAATATTGGTTGGAGAGGGTCCCTGGCCTATTGTGGCAGGTTTGGTTTTCGGTGGATTATTCGCCGCACCATTTGCTGCTTACTTATGCAAAAAATTGCATGCACGCACCCTCTTGATGATGGTTGGAATTTTAATATCAGTGGTCAGTATTTTCAATTTGTACCAATCATTTTAAGCGTGAAATGAAGGAAAATTATGAGTACCAATAAACCTAACAAACCGAAACAAGTCAGCTGGTTCAACGGCTGCGGCGGACGCATCGGCGTGGTGGTCGGACAAACCGGCGAACATGCTTATATCGGCGCGGCCGTGCGCCATGACGAGGATGCGGATGTCGAGCATATCCTGCTGTACGGCGCGAAATTCCCGCTTGCCGCTGCGTTGTTGCTGCCAGTGTCCAAGCGTTATTCTGCGGGTGAAGCCGACGACATTCATATTCCCGAAACCGAAAGTTTCTGAACAGTCCTGCTCAAGGAGTAGCTAATGTATCGTTACGATAAATTTGATCACCAGATCACCGCCGAGCGCGTCGCGCAATTCCGCGACCAGGTGCGTCGCCGCTTGTCGGGTGCACTGACAGAAAATGAATTCCGCCCCCTGCGTTTGCAGAACGGGTTGTATATGCAGATTCATGCTTACATGTTGCGCGTCGCCGTGCCTTACGGTTTGGTCAGTGCCACACAGATGCGCATGTTTGCACATATCTCGCGTAAGTATGATCGCAGCTATGGGCATTTCACTACGCGCCAGAACATTCAATACAACTGGCTCAAACTGGAAGAAGTGCCGGATTTGATGGCGGATCTGGCCAGCGTGGAAATGCATGGCAACCAGACCTCAGGCAATTGCATACGCAACATTACCAGCGACGAGTTTGCCGGTGTAGCGCGCGATGAAATCGTTGATCCGCGACCTTACGCCGAGATACTGCGTCAGTGGAGTACCTTTCATCCCGAGTTCGCCTACCTGCCGCGCAAGTTCAAAATTGCCATCACTGGCGCGAGCGAAGATCGTGCCGCAATCGCGGTGCATGACATCGGTATGGCGGCGGTGAAAAATGCACAGGGTGAGATTGGTTTTCGCGTGCTGGTCGGCGGCGGCTTGGGGGCGCACGCCCATCATCGGTGTGGAGATTTGCGATTTCGTACCGTGGCAACATGCCATCAGCTATCTGGAATCCATCGTGCGCGTGTATAACGAATACGGCCGCCGCGACAACATCCACAAAGCGCGCATCAAGATACAGGTGAAAGCGCTCGGCATAGCAGAATTCAAACGCCAGGTGGAAGCCGATTGGCAGTTCACCAAGGATGGCCCATGCACTGTCACGGTCGAGGAATTGAGCCGTGTCGCGGCTTGTTTCAGCGCGCCCGCTTATGAACCATTGCCGGAAGGTGACGCGACTGTGGCGGCGCAGCAGCGCGACAACAAAGCATTTTCCAATTGGATGCAGCGCAACGTCAAACCGCACAAAGTGCCGGGTTACGCGGCGGTGATGCTGTCGCTCAAAAAAACCGGTATCGCGCCCGGCGACGCGACGGCGGAGCAGATGGACGCGGCGGCGGAGCTTGCAGAAAAATTCAGTTTCGGCGAGCTGCGCATCACGCACATGCAGAATCTGGTGTTGGCGGATGTCAAACAATCCGATCTGATCGCCCTGTGGCAAGCCGCTAAAACACTGGGCATGGCCACGCCCAACATCGGGCTGTTGACCGACATCATCTGCTGCCCGGGCGGCGATTTCTGCTCGCTGGCGAATGCGCGCTCCATCCCGCTGGCCAAGGCGATTGCCGAGCGTTTCGATAACATCGATTTCCAGCATGATATCGGTGAGATCGAGCTGAACATGTCGGGCTGCATGAATGCCTGCGGCCATAATCACGTCGGGCATATCGGCATTCTCGGCGTGGATAAGGATGGTGAAGAGTGGTATCAGGTGTCAATCGGCGGCGCGCAGGGCAACACCAGCAGTCTGGGCAAGGTCATCGGGCGCTCATTCACGTTTGCGCAGATGCCTGGGGTGATCGCGCGTTTGTTGCAGGTGTACGTGCGTGAGCGTTTTGCGGACGAACGCTTCATTGATACCGTGCGCAGGATAGGTCACGACCCGTTCAAGGAATATGTATATGCGACGCCGATAGAAGAGGATGCAAAGCTGGCAGGCGCCGAATATGCCTTGCTGGCAGCAGGCACGCCCTACAACACACCCTATTATTCGCCGAGGTTTTAACGACATGATCATCAAAAATAAAACCATAGTTGACGATGACTGGAGCGTGTTGCGTTTGAAAGAAAATGACACGCCGGAAAGCGTTATCGTTCCGTCCGGCAAAGTCATAGCCCCGCTGAAAGTGTGGCAGGCTCAACGCGATAAACTGCAACAGCGGGCAGACTTGGGCGTGTGGTTGGCCAGTGCTGAACGGGCAGAAGAGTTGCAAAATGATTTGGCCATGTTTTCCGTGATTGCCGTGGATTTTCCCAGATTCGCGGATGGGCGCGGCTATTCCATCGCCCACCATGTGCGCGCCAGATTGGGCTATCGTGGTGAATTGCGCGCCATCGGCGATGTGCTGCGCGACCAGTTGTTTTATATGCAGCGCGTCGGCTTCGATACGTTTGCGCCCAGGGCGGATAAAGACATACATGAAGCGCTGAAGGGTTTGAGTGATTTTTCATTGACCTACCAAGCCTCGGTAGATGAAAAGTTGCCGCTGTTCCGGCGCGCACAACGCGGAGTCGGATCATGAGTGCGTTGCAATCAAAAATAGAACAGGTAAAAGCAGTGCTGGCTACAGCAGCCCGTGATTTTGCGCCGGCAACATTCTCGAATAGCCTGGGCGCGGAAGACATGGTGCTGACTGACCTGATCGCTCAGCATCAGCCGGACATTGAAATGTTCAGCCTCGACACCGGGCGCTTGCCGCAAGAGACTTACGACCTGATGCAGGAAGTGCGCAAGCATTATGCCGTGCCCCTGAAAATTTATTTTCCGGATGCTGCGCAGGTCGAAAAATATGTGGCGCAAAACGGCGTGAATGGATTTTACGACAGCGTGGAAAATCGCAAAGCCTGCTGCCATATGCGCAAGGTCGAGCCTCTCAAGCGCGCGCTGGCCGGCAAGAAAGCGTGGATCACCGGCATGCGCCGCGATCAAGCGGTCACACGCGCGGGTCTGGAGGTATCATCGTTCGATGCCGATCACGGTTTGCAAAAATTCAATCCTTTGCTGGACTGGACGAATGCCGAGGTGTGGGAATACATCAAGCAAAACGATGTGCCGTACAATAAGCTGCACGACAAGTTTTATCCCAGCATCGGCTGCGCATGCTGCACGCGTGCCGTCACGCCGGGTGAGGATATTCGCTCCGGCAGATGGTGGTGGGAGAATGCGGAAGGCAAGGAGTGCGGGCTGCATGTGGCCATTCCGATTAAGCGTGTGTAGGGGCGCGATTTA
>JANPNS010000330.1:0-2649 GCA_031427575.1 Gallionellaceae bacterium | reverse complement strand
CCACATCACCCCGTTGCACCTGACCGCGCCCGACTCGCCCTTTTTCAAACCTTCCTCCTGCCGCACCCTGCATGACATTACACGCTTCTGCCACGAGAAGGCACTGGCCGAGATGTTCAACTTCGGCCACCGCTATGGCGCACGCGACAAATCCGCCAAGCAGCTGTTCGTGGTAGGCGCGCCTGCCCAGTGGTGGGTCATCAATCTGGACAACGGCTTCCGCGAGGGGGCGGATCTGTCGACTCCCTTCATCCAGATCGAGGACATTGTTTCAGAACCCATGCTCGCCATCTGGAAGGGCATGACCGCAGTGCCCTGGGACGGGCCGCCGCCGGTCAGCTTGCGCGGCCTCGGCGCCATCATTGCCCAGTCCGCCATGAATCCACAGCTCGACCCCGCAGTACGCTCCAATATGACAGGACGCAACTATTTTCTATTGTCGAAGAATTACTGCAATCTGAGCGTCCGTCTCGGCTATCATTTCGCGCTGGCCGAGGCCAGTTTTTCGGAGCTGCTCACCGAATCCTACGTGAATTTCCAGTTTCAGGGCGGCGCCGCCGACGAGCGCAGGCGGCGCCGGCGGGTGCAGCTCCTGGGCGATATGCTGCGCGAGTTTGATTTTCGCGTTGAAATCAAGGGGGATGCGCTTACCGCACGGATCGAGAAACGGCCGGTGCCCTATCTCAGGGAACGGCTGGTGGTGCTGGGCTATCTCCTTATTCACACCCGTCAGGTGGATATGGTCATGAACGAAGAAGCCTTCATCAGCGTCTTTCTGGATAAAATTCACGTGGACATTCAGATGATCCGGGCAAATCTGCACAAAGAAATGCACAAAGAAAAAGAGGATACTATTTAATGAAACAGCCGCACAACATCCTGTTGATCGACGACGAGGAGGATTTTCTCGAAACCACATCGCGCCGGCTCCGGCGCCGGGAGTTCGAAGTAAAAACGGCTACGCGCTGCGCCGAGGCCATGCCCATAGTGGCCGCCGGCTGGCCCCATGTGGTGGTGCTTGACGTGATGCTGGCTGACACGGACGGCATGGAGTGTCTGCGCCGTATCAAGCTGGGAGCCTCGCGGCTGCCTGTCATCATGCTCACCGGACACGCCTCCATGCATGCAGGCGTGCAGGGCCTGGAGCATGGTGCCAGCGACTACTGCCTGAAGCCTATTGAACTGGATGAATTGGTGGAAAGAATCATTATCGTCTACAACGACATCAACTAGCCTGAATGTTGCATAAACTCCCGGCCACTAAATTCATATCGCCGTTATTGTAATTTCTAATTTGCAGTCGACAGCCCCCAACCCCCACTGGCGTAATAACTGGGGTCAGAGTAAACTCAAATTTATATTGAATGGTTTAAGTTTACTCTGACCCCAGTTATTTTTTGACTGTTTGTTTCACAATGGTATTGTAAGTCGCAAATGATTTATCGTTGATCATCCACCCAGTTTCCCAACAACAATCCCGGCACTCGCTCAAACTCGCGCATGTTATTGGTAATCAGTGTTAATCCGTTACTGCGCGCATGGGCGGCAATATGCAGGTCGTTGATGCCTATCGGTTGCCCTTGTTTTTCAAGTGCGGCACGGATATTTCCATATTGCCAGGCGGCCTTGTCATCATAGGGGAGTACTGCTAGTCGACTCACAAAATCTTCGACTACGGAGGTGTTGCGGGAAACATCACTACTCTTTTCGGCACCGTGAACCAGCTCGGCAAGGGTGATGGATGAAATTGCCATGCGTCCGTGATGCCGGTTGAATACTTCCAGCACCTGGAGGGGGCGCTGTTTGATTACATAAATGACGATGTTGGTATCAAGCAGATATTTCAGCATCGCGGTGCTTAAAAGCTCTCTCGTTCAGACTGGGTCTGGCTTGCTCGTTTTACCATGAAGTCCTCGGTGGCGGTAGTCGCGCCTAGAAAGAAGCTATCCCAAGCGGATTCCGCTGGCGCAATAATCCGCTCCTGGCCAGATACGCGGACTTCGACTTTTTTAACAGAGTCTGGAAACCGCATTTCAGCAGGCAGGCGAACTGCCTGGGTGCGGTTGTTGGTAAAGACGGTGCTGGTTGTCATATTTCCTCCTTAAAATGCCATATACGTGGACTATATACATGCAATTTCACGGAGTCAATGGTCTTTGGCCTGCAAGTGTGGTGTTGCAGGCTGTCTGGAACTTAAGCGAACAGTTGGAACGGCTTTGTAGGAGCACAGAACAATCAACTTCTAAATCCCCCCAACCCACTCCTTTGATAAAGCGGGGGGGCAGAGGTAATGGAATTACAACCTTTGATTTCTTAAAAGAAAAATATCACGCTAGTCCAAGTGACATGGCTAATTTAAATTAGAACGGAAGCTTTAAGTTTGCATTGGCTGTCAGCAACACTCTTCTGAAATCATCCTGTATCCGTTTCAACCCAGCCTCATCATCCGCCTCAAAGCGCAGCACGATCACCGGCGTAGTATTCGAAGCGCGCATCAAACCAAACCCGTCCGCATATTCCACACGCAGTCCGTCGATGGTGATGATGTCTTTCGCATCGGTGAATTTGGCTTCCTTGCCTATGCGTGAAATTAGCGCATGGTTCTCGCCTTCCTGCAGCTTGATGTGCAGCTCGGGTGTGCTCACCGCA
>JANPNS010000329.1:0-2258 GCA_031427575.1 Gallionellaceae bacterium | reverse complement strand
GTTCCGCCCAGTCGTATGCCTTGTCGTGGTGATCCACATAGCACAACAACAGACTGGCATCGGTCTTGTGGACGATCAAACGAATATCGCTGCTTACCCGCACCGACCAGAAATTCTTGTCACGGGCCTTGTCCAGCTTGTGGAAACTCATGCCCGGATTGGCCGGATTCATCTGCAAATCGAAGGCGGTAGTTTTAACGGATTTTTGCTCATCACCGGTGAGTTTGGCGAGGCTGTCGGTAAAGGTGTCGGCGATGCGGAAGTCCATCATTCAACTCCTGCTCGCCAAGGCCCCGGTGCCTTCCAGTTCCCATGAAAATTCTCACCATTGGCAATTGACCCGGCAACGGGGCCGAGAAAACCAGAGATTGCTTCGACGACTCCTGCAAAATTTTCAGGTGCGCTATGCAAGCGGCTCTTGCGCACAAATCCCTGCCACTGGACTTGTTTCGCGGGATCATTGGCAAAGGCAGCGGTCAAGGCGACAGGTGCCGCAGGCATCTGCGTTCCGCGCGTAGCAAAGGTATTAGCCATGGCCTGCGCCAATATAGCCCCATCGAAATCGAATTGACGGGAAAGCAGCCAGATGTCAAAGAAGTCCTTCACCCTGCTATTGAGAACGCCCAATTTGACCATCGCCTCGAACTTCTCGGCTATGGCGCTCTCGCGGCTATAACCTTTCAAAGCCGGAGCCGGAAAATCCAGCATTGCCGGATACTCCACCGCTTCAGGCTCGGGTGTGACGACATCGCCAAAACCAATATCCAGTTGCATTGCAATGCGGGCGACGCCAAGCGTGCCGCGAAGCCTGACCCGCACTCCCGCATAATCGGCATCCTCCACGATACGCACCGCCTCGACGCTGCCCGGATCAAATGCCAGGCCGTCGGCTTCGACATCCTGCGCACAGATCGCCTGCGCGATGGCCGCAATCGCATCTATGCTGTTGTCGGTCATGCCAAGCAAATCGATATCCATGGTAGGGCGTGTCTCCGGCGCCTGCCACACCGTGAGCATCAGCGCACCCTTGAGAACAAACTTGTCCGCATGAGCCGATTTCGACAAACGATAAAGAAACCGCTCCATGGCAAAGTATTGCAGCAGCTCGTTGAAAGGCCTGCCAGATGCGCGCGCCTTGTTGAGCAAACGCTGGCGCACGGAGGCAGCGATATCAGGTTCGCGCCGGGTCACAGCAACGCCTCCAGATAAGGCCGCATCACCTTTTCCACGCGGCAGATGCGCGCATACCCCATGAGTCTGTCAACCTTTACGCGCCGCTTGGCGACATAACGTTTTAGCGCCTCCACTGCCGTGTCGAGACCGACCTTGTTGCGGTACTTGAAGCAATCGGCCAGCGTTTTTTCCACGTCATAGATGCGCACCGGAATGCTATCCACCTTGCGCGTGACGATTCCCTCGGTGAACGCCTGCCCCGTAAACCAGAACGTCCGCACAGGCGGATAATCCAACCGTCGCGGCTCCGCACCCCGTGGCAGCGCCAGATAAACTTCATGCGGAATCTGAGTGGTGAGTTCGTGATACGCCAGCGCCGAAATCAGGCAGATCACGCCATTAGGCACCTTCAGCGCAACCGCCACCAGGTCGGGATTCCCCAGCGGCGGCAGATCGGCAAGCCGGTACAACCCGCGACTCAGTTGCTCCAACTCACCCGCGTCCCGCATCGCATAGAGCGTGCGGGGATGAATGCCGAGGCCGATGGCCTCGCTTGCGCGCAGCACACCGCCATGGCGGCCAAATACCTGTTTCGTCGCCGCAAAGGCGTCATTTTTTCGGATACTCTTGGGCGTCATAGCGATGGATAATCTAACCTGCGTTTTTAAGAATATGCTGGTAATTCTATCCATTCCGCACGCATAGAGCAACTAAAGTCGAGGTAATCCCGTTCTTTGCCGGAGTTCTTTAAGCGCGCGTCGTCCAGCACAAAACCCTTGACGATATATTCCTTCAGCTTGTCGTTGGCCCACTGGCGAAAGCGCACGCCGACCGGGCTGCGCACCCGGAAACCCAGAGCCAGCACCATGTCCAGGTTGTAGTGCTCAACCTCGCGGGTTACGTCACGCCCCCCTCGGATTGAACTGTTCGGAATAACCGAACAGTTGCCGCAGGGGTTAGTTCGCCATCTTCAAAGATGTGCTTGAAGTGCTCGCTGATCGTCCCCTTGGCCTTGCCGAATAACTCGGTCAACTGCTTCTGATTCAGCCAAAGGGTTTCCGCCTCCAGCATTACGTTGATGCGGG
>JANPNS010000328.1:0-8943 GCA_031427575.1 Gallionellaceae bacterium | reverse complement strand
TGGCATCATATCTTTCGTGGGCAAGCAAGGAGGCTATGGCAACGTGGTTATGGTGAATCATCAGGGCCGCTATACCACCGTGTATGGCCACCTGTCCCGCTTCGCCAGCGGTTTGCGCCGCGGCCAGCGTCTTGCCCAGGGTGAGATTATCGGCTATGTCGGCAAAACCGGCTTGGCCAGCGGTCCACATCTGCACTATGAGTTCAAGATTAACGGCCAGCAGCGTGACCCGTTACGTGTCGCCCTGCCGGATGCCGCCCCGATAGTCAAAGTGCAGATGGACGCTTTTCAGGAAGCCACCAGCAGCCTGATTGCGCGCCTTGGGTTGTTGCGCGACGTTAACCTGGCCAGCCTTGACTAACTAACAGCATGCCAAGCTGGCATTGGGTGTGTGAATAATTCCGAGATTTATGCAGGCATCATGTCCGGCACCAGCCTGGATGGTATTGATGCCGTGCTGCTTGAACTCTCCACTGGCCACCCCAGGCTGCTCGCTACCCACTATAAGCCCTACCGACAAGCGCTCAAGGATGCGTTACTGGTTTTGCACCAACCGGACAGCAACGAACTACACCAGGCTCAAATACTAGGCAACCAACTGGCGCGCGAGTATGCATCAGCCACGCAGGCATTATTGCAAACTGCTAACGTGACTCCTGACCGAGTCCGTGCCATCGGCTGCCACGGCCAGACCATACGCCATCGTCCTGACCAGGGCTACACCATACAATTGGGTAATGCCGCGCTGCTGGCCGAATTGAGTGGCATAGCCGTAGTGAGCGACTTCCGCAGCCGCGACATTGCCGCAGGAGGGCAGGGCGCCCCGCTGGTTCCTGCTTTTCACGACCGGGTATTGCGCCATCCGGGCATCCACCGCGTCATCGTCAATATCGGCGGGATCAGCAATCTGACTAACTTACCTCCCGGTCGGCCCACCACTGGTTTCGACTGCGGGCCGGGCAACTTGCTGATGGATGCATGGGTTGCACAGCACAAAGGGGAATCTTACGACCGGGGTGGTGCTTGGGCGGGCAGCGGCCAAGTCATCCCAGCACTGTTGCAAGCATTACTGGACGAACCTTATTTTCGTGCCGAGCCGCCTAAAAGTTGTGGCCGCGACTTGTTTAATTTGGCCTGGCTGAACAGCAAACTGCATGGCGACGAAGTGCCTGCCGACGTGCAGGCGACGCTGCTCGCGCTCACCAGTCATGTGATTGTTGACGCGATTCAGCGCTATTGTGTCGGTGCCCAAGAGATTTATTTGTGCGGTGGTGGCGCGCATAACCTGGCTTTGGTGCAGCACTTGCGCGCATCTTTACCGGAGTGCATCGTCCAAACGACGGATGTGCTGGGCATGGCAGCGGATTGGCTGGAAGCCATCGCTTTTGCCTGGCTGGCAAAACAAACCCTGGCTGGCCATAGTGCCAACCTGCCTGCTGTTACCGGTGCACACCACCCCTGCATACTCGGCGCAATTTATCCAGCTTGATTTTTCTGGCGTAAAAAAAGCGAGCGGGCTTATGCCCACTCGTTTGCCAATGAATAGTGCTTCCCGTTAAACCGAAAAGGACGAACCGCAACCACAGGTAGAAGTAGCGCCTGGATTCTTGATCACAAATTGCGATCCCTCTACGCCCTCCTGATAATCAATTTCAGCGCCCACCAGATACTGGTAGCTCATCGGGTCAATTAACAATTGCACGCCATTCTTGATCAGCACGGTGTCATCTTCATTGCTTGTTTCGTCAAAAGTAAAGCCATACTGGAAGCCTGAGCAACCACCACCGCTGACGGATACGCGCAATTTCAAATCGACGTTTCCTTCTTCTTCAATAAGCATCTTCACCTTGTTGGCTGCGCTGTCGGTAAACAGTATCGTATCCTGCATTTCAACCACTGCCATGTCGGTTACTGTATTCATGATTAGCTCCTAAAAAATTGTTGATTGCTTATTCTGCGCTACTTAATTTAAACGCCACCACCTTGTCAGACGCTACCGCATCTGCCAAATGGATGAGCGTGCCTTCGACTATTGCGCCTAACTGGATTTCCAGGGTCTTGTAATTGACATCACCTGTGATCCTGGATTTGCTTTGCAGTTCCATGTATTCTGACACGCTCACTGAGCCAGCTACCACGCCGTTTACCACCAGGTGGGTTACGATTATTTCGCCGTTGATGCGCCCGTGTTCGCTCAGCACCAGTGTGCTGGGTTCGCCCGGAACGGCAATGACATTGCCAGTGATCTCACCATCCACTCGTAGCCCGCCGCTGAAAGTCAGGTTCCCCTCTATTTTGGTTGCTGCTCCGATCAGCGAATCAATGCGGTCTTGCGGTTTGCTGTGACGTTTGCTGAACATGATTTTTCCTTTTCAATTAAGACAGGCTGACGCTCTGTTTGATTTTTGGCTCGTTTGAACCGCGCTCAAAAACCCGGACTTCAATACTTTCGACCGATACATCTTCCGGCAGCTGAAAGCTGCGCTGGATACGCAGATAATACTTGAAATTGAGCTGATATGTCGCGTCCACCGCCACATTTTCCGGCGTTGGGTTTTCGTGCGGGAAAACCACTACCGACCGTTCGCCATTGCGCAGCACATTAACCAGTAATTGCAGACTGCCCTGGAAAGGCTTTGCCCGTTTCTGTCCACCCTGCACCAGCAGCAAGCGGTAACGATATTCCCCGGGCAGGGTATCACGCTCAATTATAAAGTGCTGTATGGACAGCTCACCCTCACGCGTGCCGGACACGGTCAGGTTTTGGAATAGCGTCAAATCTTCTTTAAGCCGAAGATTTTCTTCGTTCACCCACTGCAACTGCTTGGCTGTTTCCAGATTAGCCGAACGTTCAATCTGCGTTTGCCGCTCATAGGATGCTACCTGGCTGGACAGCTGTGCATTTTCATTTGCCAGAGTCGTGACTTGATCGCGTAACCCGGCCAACTCCTGCTCTGCCTGTGCGCGATGAAACCCGGCAAATTCCAGACCGGAATCATAAGCCCACCAAACCAGCCCACTGGCCGCAATGATAAAAGGCAAGGCAATGGCCCAGCGCACATACCACGGCACGTGCGGTCGAACCGCTAAAACTGGCGCGGAATTGCTGAATTTCCGTTTCAAGTGGCGTAGCAATGGATGGCGCATGGTTTAAGGCAGCAAGGGTAAGTTGGTCAGCGCTGTAGTTTCAGGCAGCCCAAACATGATGTTCATGTTTTGCACCGCCTGGCCGGCTGCGCCCTTGACCAGATTGTCAATCACAGCCAGCACGACCACGGTATTGCCCTGCTGCGGGCGGTGCACCGCGAGTCGGCAACTGTTTGCGCCGCGCACCGAACGCGTTTCCGGATGGCTGCCGGCAGGCATGACATCCACGAATGGCTCATTACGGTAACGCTGTTCATACAGCGTTTGCAAGTCAGCGTCGCCCTTGATGCGCGCATACAAGGTAGCATGAATGCCGCGTATCATAGGTGTGAGGTGGGGCACGAACGTCAAACCAACTTCACCCTTCGCCGCTTGTGCCAGACCCTGACTGATCTCCGGTAAATGGCGGTGTCCGGCCACGCCATAAGCTTTGAAATTGTCCGCGGCTTCAGAAAATAAAAAGCCCAGCTCTGCTTTGCGGCCTGCGCCGGACACGCCGGACTTGGCATCGGCTATCAAGCTGCCCTTATCCACCAATCCGGCTTCCAGCAGCGGAATAAAACCGAGCTGCACTGCGGTCGGGTAGCAACCCGGATTGGCAACCAGTCTAGCTTGCTTGATCTGTTCCCGATTCACTTCGGGCAGCCCGTATACCGCCTCAGCAACTAGATCGGGGCAAGTGTGTTGCATGCCATACCATTTTTCCCATACTGCTACGTCCTGAATACGAAAGTCCGCGGCCAGATCAATTATCCGCACGCCTGCGGCCAGTAATGCGCGGGCTTGCTGCATGGCAATGCCATTGGGCGTGGCAAAGAACACCAGATCACACTGATCCAGATGCGCTTCGTCCGGGTGAGAAAAATGCAAGTCCACATAACCGCGCAAACTGGCAAACATCTGGCTGACTGGCGTGCCTGCGTCACTACGCGAAGTAATGGCTTGCAACTCAACCTGGGGATGCTGCGCCAACAGTCGCAGCAACTCCACACCGGTATATCCTGTGCCGCCTACGATACCAACCTTGATCACGACCCGTTGCTCCTGCTTTATCTATTCGAATGATACATCGAAAATGAAAAAACCGCCCGAAGGCGGTTGTTCCCAGTGCTGTTCGCAAGCTTAACGCTTGGAGAACTGCTTGCGGCGGCGCGCCTTGCGCAGGCCGACTTTTTTCCGTTCCACTTCGCGCGCATCACGTGTCACCAATCCCGCTTTGCTCAGGACAGGCTTCAGCGCCGCATCAAAGTCTATCAGCGCGCGCGTGATACCGTGGCGCACAGCACCTGCTTGGCCGGACTCGCCACCGCCGAACACGTTCACCATGATATCGAACATGTTAAGGGTATTGGTCAGCTGCAGCGGCTGGCGCACCACCATGCGGCCAGTCTCACGCGAAAAGAACACATCCAGCGGCTTGTCATTCACCACGATGTCGCCCTTGCCGGGTTTGATGAATACACGCGCTACCGCGCTCTTGCGGCGGCCGGTGCCATAGTTGTAGGTCACGCTCATAATTAGGCTTTCAATAAATCAATCGGTTTGGGTTGCTGTGCCACGTGCGGATGTTCTGCGCCGCCGTAAATCTTCAGCTTGCGCAACATGGCATAGCCCAGCGGGCCTTTCGGCAACATGCCTTTGACCGCCTTTTGCAGCACGCGATCGGGGTGACGCTCCTGCAGCTTGGCAAAATTGGTGGTGTACAAACCGCCCGGGTAAGTCGTATGGCGGTGATACAACTTGGCTTCCGTCTTGTTGCCGGTAACTACCAGTTTTTTGGCGTTGACCACCACGATAAAATCGCCGGTATCCACATGTGGCGTGTAAATTGCCTTGTGCTTGCCGCGCAGACGGGCCGCGATCTGGCTGGCCAAACGGCCCAGAATTTTGTCGGCAGCGTCCACCAGATACCAGTCATGCTGGACTTCGTGTGGCTTGGCAGAAAATGTTTTCATGGCACTTCCTAAAACTAAAATATTGAGTAAATCTCGAAGGGCGCGAATTCTATGTCAGATAGCCGCCCCCTGTCAAACCATTTTGGCCGCCCGCTTCGGGTAAAATTGATAGCCAAATTTATAGCACAGGGGCAGCGTCATGAAAGCACGCATCAAATGGGTAGAGCAGGTGACATTTCTGGGTGAAACAGAAAGCAACCATGCTGTGCTGATGGACGGCCCGCCGGACGGTGGTGGACGCAACCTCGGGCCGCGCCCGATGGAGCTGGTGCTGCTTGGCACCGGTGGCTGCACCACTTACGATGTCATACACATACTCAAGAAAAGCCGCCAGCAAGTGACCGATTGTGTGGTGGAGATTCAGGCCGAGCGCGCCACAGAAGATCCCAAGGTATTCACCAAAATACACTTCCACTTCATCGTCACCGGCAAAGAGCTTAAGCCGGAACAAGTGGAGCGCGCCATCAAACTGTCTGCGGAAAAATATTGTTCAGCTTCCATCATGCTGGGCAAGATGGCGGACATTACGCACGATTTTGAGGTGGTGCAGATGTAGGGGGCAGCCCCTCGGACTCAGTCCCTTCCCCCATTCAGGGGAAGGTTAGGATGGGGGTGGGTTCGATGGGGGTGCGGCAGTCAGTTTGTCCGCTATCACCATTAATACACCCTCTAAATTGTTCATCACATCATTAATTCCAAAAGCGCACAACCTGCCAACCCTGCGCCTGCAAGAAAGCACTTCTCTGTTCGTCATACACAAGCCGCTCTTGATGTTGGCCGCCATCAAGTTCGATTGCAATTTTTTGCTCGATACACGCGAAATCTGCGATATATTTTCCGATCGGATGCTGGCGACGGAAACGATGGTCGTTAAGTTGCTTGCCTCGTAATGCCCGCCAGAGCAAACGCTCGGCATCGGTCATGGCACCACGTAGCGACCGCGCTCTTGTGGTTGTCACCGGGCTGATTCTTCTGCGCATCATCAAATACTGCACCCCCATCCCAGCCTTCCCCCTGCAAGGGGGAAGGAGTTGATTCCCTCCCCCTTGAGGAGCCGGTTCCCTCCCCCTTGAGGGGGAGGGCTAGGGAGGGGGTGAAAGCCTTGGTGACACACCAAGACAAATTACGCGAACTCCCGTGGAATTATTTGGGATTATCAGAACTACACCCAATACGCCGTGCGTGTCATTACATTTGAAGCCGCCTTCATTGCCATCTTTACCGGCAACGGTAACTCAGCTCCACCCAGTTGCGCGGCCATGTCCGCGTGCCGCGTTTCATCTGCAACCATCTGGCTAAGCACCGCGCGACTTTTCTCATCCTGCTGCGGTAATTGATCCAGATGACTTTGCAAATGTGCGCCAACCTGACGCTCAGTCTCCGCCAGAAACCCCAGATTCCATTTATCGCCCAACAGCCCGGCCACTGCGCCCAAGGCCAGTGAACCGCCGTACCACAGCGGGTTCAGCAGGCTCAAATGGCCGCCCAGCGCCGCTACGCGCTGCGCAGTCCAAGCCAGATGTTCAGTCTCCTCCTGCGCGGCTTGTTGTAATGTTTGCTGCACTGCCGGGTCGCGCGCCGTCATGGCCTGACCCTGATACAAAGCCTGCGCGCAAATCTCGCCACTGTGATTGACCCGCATCAGTGCCGCCGCCCGCTTCTTCTCGCGCTCGTTCAGTGTGCCTTCCGGCAAACCGGCATCCGGCAACGGCCGTGTGCTGTGTGCCTGGCTAAACAGGGTGCGCAAGCCCCGGTCGAATTCAATAATCAACTTGTCAAAATTCAGCATATCGATACCCGCGTTATTTACGCAGCAAATAATAACACCGACTGCTGCCATGCGGTTTTTGGGCGGTCGGGGATGATAGTGTTGCAAAAATACAACAACACCTTGCTTTGCTGACTAGCCACCTGACAGAATGCGCCCTGACTTCTCACCAAGCTGTCAATAACCGGGAGGTTTTTTGGGAAACCCATCTATCATAATAATTTTAGGAGAATACGTATGAAAAAGATTTTAGTTACCTTGGCAGTTGCCGGCGTGCTGGCCACCCCGGCTGCGATGGCTGACACCTCAAACGTGGAAGTGTACGGTCAAATGAATCTGTCTCTCGACCTGGTAAAGAGTGGTGCCCCAGTCGGCAGCGTCAGTGCCAATCAAGTGAATACCAACGAATCCCGCTTGGGCTTTAAGGGTTCGGAAAAACTGGATAACGGTTTGTCCGCAATATTCCAAATCGAAAGCAGCATTGCGGCTGACACCGGCACTGGCTCTACTCTGGCTGGCCGCAACTCCTTCGGCGGCCTGAAGAGCGACAGCGCCGGTGCCTTGACATTTGGCTATCATGACACCCCGTACAAGGCGGCCACCCGTGGCTTGGATGTGTTTGGTGGCGGCATCGCCGACAACCGTAGCCTGATGGGCCAGGGCGGTGTTACTCAGCAAGACCGCCGCGTTAAAAACTCCATCAACTACATGAGCCCCGCCATGAGCGGCTTCTCGATCTCGGCAAATTACTCAGCGGGAGGTGAAGACGCAGCTGCCTCCACCGACACCAAGGGCAAGGTGACTTCCATCGCTGCCATGTATGACATGGCACCGTTCTACGCCACGATCGCGCAACAAAAAGAAACCTTCGGTACAGCCACCACTGGCACTTCCGGCGGTACGGTTGGCGATTCCGACAAAGCCTTTAAAGTGGGCGGCAGTTTCAAGATGGATATGTTTGCGGTCAATGTGGTGATTGAAAATACCAATTTTACCGCTGGAGCAACATCTACCAAAGCCAGAAACCTGTACCTGGCCGGCCAATACAATATCAGCAGCAACAATGCTGTGAAACTGGCTATAACCCAGGCAGGTGACATGAAGGTTAACGGCGCCACTGCCCCCAATTCCGGTGCCAGGCAGCTGTCCTTGGGCTATGACCACATGATGAGCAAGCGCACCACAGTGTATGCCTTGTACACCAAGCTCAGCAACGAGGCAGGCGCTAACTACGCGCTGAAAGGCGATACCAGCGGTGGCCCTGCCATTGGTGGTGCTAATGCCGATCCTACTGCGATCTCGCTCGGTATGAAGCACTCGTTCTAATTACTGACGCGCTCGTCAGGGCGTGAGTAATGCAGCGTTAAACGGACACCTTCGGGTGTCCGTTTTTATTTCTGGCTTTATTTCTGGCTTTATTTCTGGCACTCATTCCAGCAAGTATTGACGCCCGCTAGAATTCTAGTTAAAGTGAGCTACAAATGTAACTACATAACGAGGTACTGAAATGACTACAGTGTCATTGCGTTTACCAGACGACTTACTGAAAGAAGCTGAAAGCGGAGCCAAGGTTTTGCACATTCCGCGCGCCGAATATATCCGGCGTGCCATTGCCGCGATGAATCATGAAATGCTGGCGCAAAAACGGCGGGAACATCTAATGAAGACCGCCCGGCGCGTCAGTTCCGAAAGCATGAGAGTGAATGCGGAGTTTGATGCAATAGAAAGCGATCCCGGTGCTTAAGCAGGGAGAAATCTGGCTCGCCAATCTCAACCCCGGACAGGGGAGCGAACCCGGCAAGACCCGTCCGGTACTGATCATACAAGGCCAGGCTCTGCTTGATGCCGGACACCCATCAACTCTCATTATCCCTTTAACAACAAAGCTGATCGAGAATGCAGAGCCGTTGCGCATTCGTGTTGCTGCGCATGGGCGGCTGAAACACGATTCCGATTTGTTGATTGATCAATTGCGCGCGCTTGACAATCGGCGCTTGACCGAAGGCCCACTCACGCGCTGTGACCGGCAATTGATGCTGCAAGTTTATGACGCAATTCGTGATGTATTGGAAA
>JANPNS010000327.1:0-3089 GCA_031427575.1 Gallionellaceae bacterium | reverse complement strand
GCTGACCGGCTCTGTCACACTTTCCAACGAAGACATCGTGGCTGTGATCAAGATCCTGGTCGAGTTGCGCAATGGCCGCGGCGAGATAGACGACATTGATCATCTGGGTAATCGCCGTGTGCGCGCTGTGGGTGAGCTGGCCGAGAACCAGTTCCGTACCGGTCTGGCGCGCGTCGAACGCGCGGTGAAGGAACGCTTGGGCCAGGCCGAAGCGGACAACCTGATGCCGCATGACCTGATCAATGCCAAGCCGATTTCGGCGGCGGTCAAGGAATTCTTCGGCTCCAGCCAGTTGTCGCAATTTATGGATCAGACCAACCCGCTGTCGGAAGTGACACACAAGCGGCGCATTTCCGCATTGGGGCCGGGTGGATTGACGCGTGAGCGGGCCGGCTTCGAGGTGCGCGACGTGCACCCGACACATTATGGACGCCTGTGCCCGATTGAAACACCAGAGGGCCCGAATATCGGCATGATCAACTCGCTGGCACTGTACGCGCGCATCAACAATTATGGTTTCATTGAAACACCCTATCGCCATGTGGCCAAGGGCAAGGCGACCGATGCGGTGGATTACCTGTCGGCGATTGAGGAAGGGAAATTCACCATTGCTCAGGCCAATGCCGAGCTGGACAGCAAGGGCAAATTTACCAACGACATCGTCTCATCCAGACAGCACAACGAATTTGTATTGGCTAATCCAAGCAACATCGAATACATGGACGTGGCGCCTGCCCAAGTTGTATCGGTTGCGGCTGCGCTGATTCCGTTCCTGGAACACGATGACGCGAACCGCGCCTTGATGGGTGCCAACATGCAGCGCCAGGCTGTACCTTGTTTGCGTGCAGAGAAGGCGCTGGTCGGTACCGGTATCGAACGTACTGTAGCGGTGGACTCCGGCACGACGGTGCAGGCTTGGCGCGGCGGGCGGGTCGATTATGTCGATGCCGGCCGTATTGTGGTGCGAGTCAACGACGATGAAACGACAGCGGGCGAAGTCGGTGTGGACATTTATAACCTGACCAAGTACACCCGTTCCAACCAGAACACCAACATTAACCAGCGCCCGCTGGTCAAGATGGGTGACTTGATCGCCAGTGGCGATGTGATAGCGGATGGTGCGTCCACCGACATGGGTGAGCTGGCGCTGGGACAGAACATGCTGGTGGCATTCATGCCATGGAATGGCTACAACTATGAGGATTCGATTCTGATTTCCGAGCGCGTGGTGGCGGAAGATCGCTTCACCTCCATTCATATCGAAGAGTTAACAGTGGTGGCGCGCGATACCAAGCTGGGTTCCGAGGAAATCACGCGCGATATTCCCAATTTGTCCGAGGGGCAAATGGCCCGCCTGGATGAGTGCGGTATTGTGCATATCGGCGCAGAAGTTGTGGTAGGCGACGTGCTGGTGGGCAAAGTTACTCCCAAGGGAGAAACACAACTTACACCGGAAGAAAAATTGCTGCGCGCCATTTTTGGTGAGAAGGCATCCGATGTGAAGGACACCTCGTTACGCGTGCAAGCCGGTATTTCCGGCACGGTGATAGATGTGCAGGTATTCACGCGCGAAGGATTGCAACGTGATGCGCGCGCGCAGCAAATCATTGATGACGAGTTGAACCGCTACAAGAAAGACCTGGCCGATCAGATGCGCATCGTTGAGGCTGACGTGTTCACCCGATTGGGCAAATTGCTGCTGGGCAAGGCAGCCAACGGCGGTCCGAAGAAGCTGACCAAGGGCACCAAGCTGACCAAGGAATATTTGGCTGGTTTGGAACATCACCAGTGGTTCGACATTCGCCTCGGTAACGAAGCCGCAGCATCGCAACTGGAACAGGTCAAGGAAAGCCTGGCGCAGAAGCGGCATGAGTTCGATGCGGCATTCGAGTTGAAGAAGCGCAAGCTGACTCAAGGCGATGAGCTGCAAGCGGGCGTGCAAAAGATGGTTAAAGTTTATGTGGCGGTCAAGCGCCGCTTGCAACCCGGCGACAAGATGGCCGGTCGTCACGGCAACAAAGGCGTGGTGTCACGCATCGTGCCGGTGGAAGATATGCCTTACATGGCTGACGGCACGCCGGTTGACATCGTGCTGAATCCGCTGGGCGTGCCATCGCGCATGAACGTGGGACAGGTGCTCGAAGTGCATCTGGGCTGGGCAGCCAAGGGCTTGGGGCAGAAGATAGGCAAGATGTTGGAAGCGGAGACCAAAATTTCCAAAATACGCACCTTCCTTGGCCATATTTACAAACACGAACAGGCGGCGGAAGTCGCGGCATTCAGCGACGAGGAAGTGCTCGAGTTGTGCCGCAACCTGAAGAGCGGTGTGCCATTCGCTACGCCGGTATTTGATGGTGCCAACGAAGAGGAAATCAAGAACATGCTGGAGCTGGCAGACCTGCCGCGTTCCGGCCAGATCACTCTGTACGATGGACGGACTGGAGTTGCATTTGATCGGCAGGTTACCGTGGGTTATATGCACGTGCTGAAGCTGCACCACTTGGTGGATGACAAGATGCACGCTCGTTCCACCGGCCCTTACAGTCTGGTGACGCAACAACCGCTGGGTGGCAAAGCACAGTTCGGCGGCCAGCGTTTTGGCGAAATGGAGGTATGGGCGCTAGAAGCCTATGGCGCGGCCTACACCTTGCAGGAAATGCTGACGGTAAAGTCGGACGACGTGAACGGTCGCACCAAGATCTATGAAAATATCGTCAAAGGCGATCATAAGATCGATGCCGGCATGCCGGAATCCTTCAATGTATTGGTGAAGGAAATCCGTTCTTTAGGCATCGATATCGATTTGGTACGCAACTGATTCAGTGAGGCGATAGGCGGGAGGCGAGAGGCGGAAACCCTCGAATCCTCACACCTTACGCCTCACCCCTCACGGAGGAACTATGAAAGCACTGCTCGATTTATTTAAGCAAGTTACGCAAGAAGAAGAATTCGATTCAATCAAGATCGCACTTGCTTCGCCGGATAAAATTCGTTCTTGGTCTTACGGCGAGGTTAAAAAACCCGAGACCATTAACTATCGCACCTTTAAACCGGAGCGCGATGGTTTGTTCTGCGCCAAGATTTTCGGG
>JANPNS010000326.1:0-3795 GCA_031427575.1 Gallionellaceae bacterium | reverse complement strand
CCCTGGGCAAGACGCTGGCCGCGGCGCAAACCGCTGGCGAAGCGGGACAGGTGGCCATACACGGTGGTATAGCGGCCCTGATGATTCACCATAACCACGTTGCCATAGCCTCCTTGCTTGCCCACGAAAGATATGATGCCATCAGCCGTCACCTTGACCTTGGTGCCGGTCGCTGCGGCATAGTCCACGCCTTTATGCGAACGCCATGTGCCCAGCACCGGATGCAATCGCGACAAACTGAAGCCGGAACTGACACGCGAAAACTCAAGAGGAGAGCGCAAGAAA
Source organism: Gallionellaceae bacterium (assembly GCA_031427575.1). Lineage (GTDB taxonomy): Bacteria > Pseudomonadota > Gammaproteobacteria > Burkholderiales > Gallionellaceae > Nitrotoga. The sequence continues at coordinate 3,510 of JANPNS010000326.1, read as the reverse complement.
GCCTTGCGCACGCTCTTGCCATCTGGTGTGTAATAGTCACTGTGATTATTGTCTGATTGGTAAAACACCACACGGTAGGCTTGTCCCCGGTTGATAAACTCTGCCGCCTGGATGCGACCGGTACGAAGCGGTTCGCCGTTACTGTAAGTCATTTGGTAGATAACGGTAAATTTGTCGCCTTTGCGCAGGTCGCGATGAAAGTCAATATCGCCACCAAAAATTTCCACCATTTGGTTGGCGGCAGCATCCGGCAGTCCAGCTTCGTCGGTTGCCGCAAACAGAGTACTGGTGATCTCACCGGTGCGCACAAACAGCCGTTCTTCCAGTTCGGCAGACTGTGTGCTGGTAGTGAAGCCGCCGGAAGTTTTTTCAATGACAATCTGCTTGCCGTCGTTGCTCAAAAAACGCAGGGTCAGCAGCCCGCCGCTGGCGTCAGTTTCGGCCTGCACTGCCTTACCGATCCGAAGTTGGCGGAGCGGTGCTGCGGCCCGATTGCTCCTGAGGTACTCGGTAGCGGCCGTATCTTCTATGTTCATGCGCCGCAGTAGCTCGACTACAGTATCGCCACGCTGAACATATACATTGCGCCAGAAAGTCGCCGTGCTGGCACTGGCGGACGAGTTGCCAGCATCCTCAGCATCAAGTGGCAGAGTGATTCCCTGGGCCACCATTTTTAGATTGGCAGTGACCTGATCAGTCTGCGGTGATATGCCAAACGCAGTAACTACGCCAAGCAAAGGCAGACTCGACAAAGCAACGACCCAGCGCAGCTTGAATTTGCGTTCTTGTGTCAGGGTATTTTGAGTTAACATTTGCGCCTCCCGGCTACCGCGTTCTTATTAATTACGAACACTGTTTTGTTCAAATTGGACACCACTTTAACAGACAAAGTGCATCATTCAAAACCCGTTCATCCAGATGCCGGACGCAGCAATGAACGGTGGTATATTGTCGACCAACGGTTAAAGTGCGGGGATGAGTGGTAATCTGCGTCCAAATGTTAGGCCACAATAATTTACGGGAAGCATGTCGGACATGACACAGCAAGACACACTGGACTTGATTAAGCGAGGCTGCGACGAGCTGCTGCTGGAAGCAGAGTTAAAACAAAAGTTGGCGTTGGGCCGCCCGCTGCGCATCAAGGCCGGCTTCGATCCCACCGCGCCGGATCTGCATTTGGGACATACCGTACTGCTCAACAAAATGCGCCAGTTGCAGAATCTCGGGCATCACGCGCTGTTTTTGATCGGCGATTTCACCGGCATGATAGGCGACCCATCCGGCAAAAACACCACCCGCCCGCCGCTCTCGCGTGAGCAGGTAATGGAAAATGCCCAGAGCTATCAGGCGCAGGTGTTCAAGGTTCTTGATCCAAACAAAACCGAGATCGTGTTCAACTCGACCTGGATGGACAAATTTAATGCCGCCGATTTAATCAAGCTGGCCGCTACACACACCGTGGCGCGCATGCTGGAGCGTGACGACTTCGGTAAGCGCTACAAGAGTAATCAGCCGATTGCTATCCATGAATTTATTTATCCCTTGGTGCAGGGTTACGATTCGGTGGCACTCAAGGCCGATATGGAATTGGGTGGCACTGATCAGAAATTTAATTTGCTGATGGGGCGCGAATTGCAAAAGCATTACGGCCAGGCGCCGCAGTGCGTGCTCACCATGCCATTGCTGGTCGGGCTGGATGGCGTAAACAAAATGTCCAAATCGCTGGGCAATTATGTCGGCATCAATGAAGATGCACAGGAGATTTTCGGCAAGCTGATGTCGGTCCCTGATGATTTGATGTGGCGTTATCTGGAGTTGCTGTCATTTGAGGCGATGAGTACGATAAGTAAATGGCGCAGCGAGGTGGAGCAGGGGCGCAATCCGCGCGACATTAAAGTATTGCTGGCGCAGGAAATGGTCGCGCGCTTTCACAGTCGAACAGCCGCTGAACAAGCGCTGGCGGAATTTGAGGCGCGCTTCAGGCAGGGCGTGTTGCCGGAGGATATGCCGGAAATAAAGGTGGTATCTAGTGACGGTGTCATAGGCATAGCGCAATTGCTCAAGCAGGCTGGATTGGTGGAAAGTACTTCGGATGCTTTGCGTATGATAGAGCAGAGCGCGGTCAAGCTGGATGGTGAGCGGGTCAGCGACAAGTCCTTGAAATTGCCAACCGGTACTGTGGTTGTGGCGCAGGTCGGCAAGCGTAAGTTTGGGCGCGTGACGGTAAGCTAGTGGTTGCGCGCAGCACAGTCTAAAGACTAATCTGCTGCAAATCCCAGCGTGGCTTGACGTTGAAGCGATAATCTTTCTTGCCTTCTTGCTGTGCCAGTCGCAACGCCCCGGCAAAAGCAATCATCGCGCCGTTGTCGGTGCAAAATTCCAGATCAGGGTAGAACACGCGAAAACCATTTTTGGACGTGGCCTCGTTATGCTGCGTGCGTAGTTGCCGATTCGCTCCCACCCCGCCAGCAACTACCAGTTGTTTCAGTCCCGTCTGTTTAAGCGCAGCCAAAGATTTGCTGGCCAGCACATCTACTATGGCTTGTTGTGTAGAGTGAGCGATGTCGGCGCGCGTTTGGTCGTCCAGAATATGTTGACGGGTCAAGGTAAGCACGGCAGTCTTTAGCCCACTAAAACTGAAATCCAGATCGCCGCTATGCTGCATGGGCCGTGGCAGAGTGAATTTCCCCGCTTGCCCATGCGTGGCGAGTTTGGCCAGTGCTGGCCCGCCGGGGTAACCCAAGCCGAGCAGCTTGGCGCTTTTGTCAAAGGCTTCGCCTGCTGCATCATCCAGCGTTTCCCCCAATAAAATGTAATGACCCACGCCATCCACGCGCATCAATTGGGTGTGACCGCCGGAAACTAACAGCGCGACAAACGGGAATTCCGGCGCGGGATCGGACAGCAAGGGCGAGAGCAAATGCCCTTCCAGATGATGAATGCCAAGGGCGGGAATATCCAGTGCATAAGCCAGCGAACAAGCCACACTCGCCCCAACCAGCAGCGCGCCGGATAAGCCCGGCCCTTGTGTGTAAGCGATGGCGCTGACATCTGATAGCTGGCAATCTGCTTGTTGCAGGGTGGCGCGTATTAGCGGCAGCACGCGGCGAACGTGATCACGCGATGCTAGTTCCGGCACCACGCCGCCATACTCGCTATGCATTGCCATTTGCGTATGCAGCGTATGCGCTAACAGGCCGCGCTCGCTGTGATATAGGGCGAGGCCGGTTTCGTCGCAGGAGCTTTCAATGCCTAGAATAAGACGGGTTTTTACAGACATTTAGAGGGTTTGTTTAAGAAGGATTTCGTTAAGGAGGTGTGCGGCATACGTGTGCGAAATAAAAAATTAACAAAGTGCTTGACCACTCATTTTCGCTCTGTATAATGCGCCCCTCTCGCTGACCTAGTAATTTATTTCGTCAGCCCGATCTTTAAAATTATACAGACAACCGACGAGTGTGGGTATGTGCGCTGAGGGGTTGAGAATAGATAGCTTAGGCTGTTTACGAT
>JANPNS010000325.1:0-5336 GCA_031427575.1 Gallionellaceae bacterium | reverse complement strand
TGCTTCATTAAAGTTAGACATCTTGCTAATACCTTGATGGATTTCGGCTGTTGCGCCGGTGCCGGTATCAACGGCTGTTGCTGCGATATCCCATGTGGTCGAGTAGCAACCGGGTGTACCAGATCCTTTACAATCTGGCGTTGCATCTGCCTCTGCAGCGGTTAACTGTCTAGCAGACTGACAGGTTAGCTGGCCGAAAGTCACGGTGTAACGACCCACTATTTGGGTAGATACGATCAGGTCTCTTGCGCTGATGACTCTCTCAATCGCCTGCTGGGCGGCGGCGGCGGCTTCTTCCTGCATTTGCATATTACCGGCGATGCGCAGGTTGGTGTTGCTGGAGCGTATGCCGGATACCACCAGCATGGTCAGCATGATCAGCATGATCAGGGCCGTGACCAGGGTGGCGCCGCTTTGCCGGTTTTTTGCTAGATGCATGGCTCTCTCCGCCCGCTGGGATTGATGGCGCGCACCAGTTGGCTGTAGGCGTGACGTTTATAGGTGTCGTTGAATGGCCCGACTGTTCCCGCCCCGCCCAGATTATAGGTCTTGGTGTCATTGTGGCTCGCTGTGGTGTCATTATTACGCGCCAGCAGATTGATACGTACCGCCGTCACGTTAGGCCAGTCGGTCGCGGCGGGGGGCGTGGCGTAGTTGTCTGGTGCGCCGTCTCCACCTCCACCGACGACGTTGATGCAAGTAGCATCGACATTCAAGGTACGGGCACCAGTGGTGTCTATCCCGTAATCAAACTGCATATTTTCGATGCCCTCCACCAGTGGAACCACGCGTCTGGCACCTCCAACAAATTCCACCATTGTCAACGTGGGGATGCTGTCCGTGCCGCACACGCTACAGCTGCTGATGTAGTAGATGCGTACGATATACGGCCTCAGGCACGACAGCCCCCGCCATGTGTTTGCCAACCCAGTCGCTGGATCTATGGCAGTGCAGACAGCAGGATCTGTGGTTATCGCGCAGCCCCGCTGACGCAGGTTGAAGCCGCCCGTTCCCAGCACAAACGGGGCTTCTACTGGAATAGCAGCGCAATTGGACACTTGCAGAAAGGTGGTGGTGCCCGCGACGGCTGCCGCAACTGGATTCGATATGGTGGAGGTGCGCCGTATCACCAGCACTGCGGTGTTGGGCTGGTAACTCTCCAGGCAGGTTGGGAAGTTAGGAGCTGTGGCATCGGCGTAGCCGAAGATGGCTACCGGTACTTGTGGAGTGGCGGCATTCCAGCCCAAATTCGCTGGTGTTGTATCGCAGGGGTCAACTGGTATCGCAGTTGCAACGCCGGTGGGCGGAGAATAGTCGCCATAAAATCCCGCCAGTTGGATATCGTCATGCAGCAGTTGTATGGCATAACGGCCATTCTCGATTTGCCGGCTGGATTTTTCCATTTCGCTGCGGGTGCTATTCTGCTGCGCGATCAGCGTGCTGATGCCCAGCAAAAGAACGAGGCCGATGGTGAGCGAGATCATCAGCTCCACCAGCGACAGGCCGGTTTGGCGGGCTGGCGCGCAGTTATTGCAGGATAGGGTCATGGCATTCATGGTGATCAGGGAGCCGTCAGATCGGCGGTTCTTATAGCAAGGCTAACCACCCGCCGTAGAGCCTCGTCGCCATATTTACCTTGGCCACACAGGTCAGTCGTTGGGGCGAAAGTTCTACCTAACCCTTGCCATACCACCGAGATGGTATAGAGCCCGGTGCCGGCGACAACCGCGCCAGTGGTTGGGTTGGTAAACTCTGTACCAGCGGCGTAGGTGATGCAGCCGCGCCCACCTATCATTGCGCCGACCGATGCTGCGGTACTGCTTGTTTCGCCGGTGCCTTGCAAGGCGTTGCTCCACTCGCACGTATCACGCAGCTGACCGGAGAGGGCTGTGCAGACAGCCGCAGCCCCCGTACCTATGTTGTTGGCGACATATGATGCGGCATTACGCCGATTGGCATTGATACGACCCGCCATATCCTGCAACAGGATCAGCGCCTGCACGCGCTGGTAGGATTCCATTTCGGAACGCAGGCCCTGCATCTGCAAACCAGCCAAACCCAGCAGGCCCACCATCAGGATAACCAGAGTAACCAGCACCTCTATCATGCTCAGGCCGGATTGTCTGCCAGGGTGATTAAGCATGGGATTCATGAGCACGCCCCTTTTTTGCTGTTGGGTCGGCCGCTGAAGCTGACGCTGATGCAGCGCGGAATCGCATTGCTACCGGTGCTGCTGAGCGAGAAAGCTGTGGCTGCTGTGCTGAGGCGTCCGCTGTTGTTGTAGGACACGCTGGCCGGGCCGGTAATGGCCAGTTTTTTGAAGGCAGCCTGCTGGTTTAGTGTAGTGGCACCCACTGTTACAGACCAGCCGCTGGCCCAGTCACCGCCCGTCGTCGGGGTGACTGTTACAATGGTGTTGCGCTTGAGCGCTTCGCTGCGCGCCAGCATCAAGGTGGACATGAGATCGAAGGAAGCATTTTTGACGCGTTGTCCCGCCACGAATCCGCTATAGGCGGGTATGCCAATGGAGGCGAGGACGCCGATAATCGTGACGGTGATTATTAATTCAATTAAAGTGAAGCCCAGCCCCCTGCCTATCCGGTTTGTTGCCAAAATCAAACCCCTGTAGGGCGGAAAAGCGCAGCGCCTTCCGCCGCATGGGAAAAGCACAGCACCTTCCGCCGCATGTGGGTCGCTCATTCGGCGGAAGGTGCTACACTCGTTTTCCGCCCTACGAAGGCTGCGCCCCATCTGGCGATGGGTGGCAGAGGTTGAGAGCAAGGGTGCGGTTTTCATGATTTCGCTTACCAGCAATCGGCTACCGTGCCGGTGCCGCTTACACCTTTTGTTCCGGCCTGATTAATGGTCAGATTCTTGCATTTAGCGTCCTTCGACGCCTGAGTGCCGGACGGGGTGGCGGTAATTGTGTAGGTGGGGGGCGAGGTGGCTACCCCACCGATGGTGATGCTATAGTTTCTGGATACCTCACTAGGTGTTGTCATGTTTAGCGTGCTTAAAGCATCAGCGTATTGCCGTGCGTCGAGAATGTACTGTTCTTGTTTGTTGGCCACACCCAGGATAAAGCTTTGCGCCGCAGAGCGATTCGACCTGATGGTGTATTGGGTGTAGGAAGGATAAGCGACAGCGGCCAGTATGCCAACAATGGCCACGGTGATCATTAACTCAATCAGGGTGAAGCCTTGCCCGGTTTTGCCAGTCAGCGGAGTCTTGGTAATGTGTTTCATTTTCCCTTCCTTTCTTGATGGTTTGAATTCTAATTGAGTACGAAACTTCCTGGATAGTGTAAACCGACAAATGGTCGGTTTGCCCGACTGAGGGGCGGCACTTTGCAAAAAAGCGGGTGCCCGGCCCATGAACGGGCTAGCAGTTGCGGTTGCGCTGAGAAGTCTGCCACCCGCTGATTATGGCTGGCAAGCAAAGGAGGATCAGCTTTACAAGGCCATGCGCGGTCATTATAATGCGCGCTCTTTTTGGGGGGTATAGCTCAGCTGGGAGAGCGCTTGCATGGCATGCAAGAGGTCAGCGGTTCGATCCCGCTTACCTCCACCAAAGGAGCAGCACCAAGCCCTTTAGTCCCCATCGTCTAGAGGCCTAGGACACCGCCCTTTCACGGCGATAACACGAGTTCGAATCTCGTTGGGGACGCCAATCACACCAATAAATACGAGGATCTGTTTGCAAGGTGCTCATTTTGTATTGCCCTCCTGCCAGCTTTACGCCCAGCTTGTGGGACAATATATTACCGGTTTTGGGGAGACGAGGCTCTAGGGCACCTCTAGTTTGTGCTTAACTATGACCTGGAAGCCATCTTACCCCGGCACGTTGGCTCAGGCTCTCGATTACGCTCATGACAGTCTCGCCTAACGAAGCGGCCAACGACGGGCAGTGTTGGCGCAGTGGAAAAAAGATAGCAGGGGGAGGGGGCTTTCACTTTGGTGTTGACCAGCGCCCAACAGGTTTATAGCCTATTCATCGCGGATGTGATAGCTTCACAAAAACTGTTAAACCACACTTAAGGAGAATGTAGTATGTCGCAAGTATTTACCAGTTCCCCCGATGAAATCAAGGCGGCCAGATGGCCGCACGAGATATTGCTGATCAATCTGGTATTCAATCACGTTTTTGTCTTTGTAGTGACTATATCCTTGATTAAATCTTTGCCGATGATGATCCTGCTTACCCCCTTGATTTCCTTTTCCATCATCGCTTATATTCTTATCAAGCAGAAAAAAATTGGGGCTAGTGATGCATCTTTTTTCTTGAAAGGCCATTGGAAAATTGCAGCGGCGCGCAATCGCTGGTTTTTGTATTTATTGATCTTTGTCTGCTTTATTTCCGGCGGCGGGTATTATTTATTTACCGCTTTCGGCCTGTCTAAAATCACCCTATGGGCTTTGTTGATCGGCATCGGCCTGTTGCCGTTCATGATTGCTTTGCTCACCCTGGTCACGTTGGGTAGTGATTCGATGAATATTGCCCGCGATGGCAAGCTGCCTAACAATTTTCTGGCCAAAAATCCACCACCTGCCGCGTAGCAATGCCGGATCAACCAACACTGAAAGCGCCAAATGGAACGTAAGATTTATTGGGGTGTTGCAGCGATCATAGTGGCAATTTTTTTAGCGGATTTTTTTATCCCCAAATCATCAGGCAAGGAAGAGAACCTGCTTCCTTGGCATATCGAACACCCCACTGCGGATAGCACACGTGTTTTTGGTGTGACACTTAACCAAAGCACCCTCGATGAAGCAGAGCAGCGCTTCCAGGAAGATGCCGAGGTCAGCATGTTCAGATCACCACAAGGCAAACTGGCTACCGAGGCTTATTTCGATGAGGTAACACTGAACGGGCTCAAGGCAAAAATTGTCGTTACCCTGGCAGTGTCTGACACTGAAATGCAAGCCATGTTTGATCGTAGTGTGCGGGAGCGGGGCGTAGGCAGTGGCAGAAAAATTACGCTCACCGCCAACGATGTCGGGCAAATGCGGCGCGTGCCCATCAGCAGCATCTCCTATATGCCTTCGGTACGTCTGGAAGAGGAAATTTTCAAGCGCCGCTTTGGTGTTCCGACGCAACGCATCAAGGAAACCGACAGCGGGGTGATACATTGGTTATATGCGCAACATGGTCTGGACATCGCGTTCGATGGCGCTTCAAAACCGATATTGCAATATGTCGCCCCTGCCGATTTTGCCAAGCTCAGCGCGCCGCTCATCGCAGCCGGTGAAAAACTCGACTAATCTTTGGACTTATTTTTTTTATCGGCAGGATGGCGGGTTAATTCGTCATCCTCGTCGTCATCCATCAGGATACGG
>JANPNS010000324.1:0-3888 GCA_031427575.1 Gallionellaceae bacterium | reverse complement strand
AGTGCGATCGAAGGGCGAAGCGCATTGCACCGGATGCTTTTGAATGGGATTTGAAACTGCGCCCCGAAAACTACGCAGCCTGAATCGCGATCTCATCGCGCTGCGCGATGATGCGGTTGCGCTCGTCGACATAGACAAGCTGGGGATGGAATTTTTGCAATTCCAGTTCGGAATACATCGCGTAAGTCGCAATAATCAGAATATCACCCGGATTGGCTTTATGCGCTGCCGCGCCGTTCACAGAAATAACGCCGGAACCGCGCTGCGCACGGATGGCATAGGTGGTGAAGCGCTCACCATTAGTGACGTTGTAAATATCAATCTGTTGGTACTCGCGGATGTCAGCAGCATCCAGCAAAACCTCGTCGATCGCGCACGAGCCTTCATAATGCAATTCCGAGTGCGTAACACGCACTCGATGTAATTTGGACTTAAGCATGGTCTTTGCATAATTTCACCCCCGCAGGAGAGTTAAGCAGCGCATTATATAAGCGCTGACCACTTAAGACAAACTTCCACGTTGTCGATTAACCGGGTTGCCCCCAGCCGCGCCGCAGCCAGGATGACCAGATTGCCCTCGTTTTCTACTGGCGGGGCCAGGCTTGCCTGGCTACGCACGGCTATATATTCCACCTTCCAGCCCCGCGCGGCAAGTGCTTGTGCCGCGCCATGCTCCAGTTTTGCAAAATCCGTTGCGCCGCCCAGCAACTCTTGTCGTACCCCGTCCAATGTTCGATACAAAAAAGCCGCCTCGGTTCGCTCGACAGCGCTCAAATACTGGTTGCGCGAACTCAAGGCCAGGCCATCCTTCGCCCGCACCGTCTCCCCGCCCACGATCTCTGTCGGTAAATTTAATTGTGCCGCCATTTGGCGCACTATATAAAGTTGTTGATAGTCCTTCTTGCCGAACACCGCTACCTGCGGCTGCACCATATTCAATAGCTTCAACACCACTGTCGCCACGCCGCGAAAATGGCCTGGACGGGTTGCACTGCACAGTTCGTTGGCGATGGATGGCAACTCTACAGTCACCTGCTGCGGTTCTGGATAAAGCTCGCGCTCGCTCGGCGCAAACACCACATCAACGCCACTCTGCTCCAGCAACTTGCAATCCTGTTCCAGCGTACGCGGATATCTGGAGAAATCTTCACTGGGGCTGAACTGCAAGGGATTGACGAAAATGCTCACCACGACACATTGCCCCTGCTCGCGCGCGATGCGCACCAGGTCGAGATGTCCTTCGTGAAGATTGCCCATGGTTGGCACGAAGGCAATGGTGCGCTCGTCGGCCAGACGTGCGCTCAGTTCGGCAATGGTTGAAATGATTTGCATCATTGTCCTGCCAGCAAGTCGGTCAGTGCCTCATAGCTACCGGACAAAAAACCCACTCTCTCGCTGTCGCCTATCCATTTCTTTTGCGCGGCTAAATTATTTTCGTTAAAGGAGCGTACTGTCATATCGTTACAGAGTTCTATGCCCAAAATGGTACATGCTCCGTAAATTTCCTGGATTTATTTTCTGGATTTGCTGGTTTAATGAGCTTGCGATCAGTCGCTTCCTGTAACAGTGTTGACACCATTGAACTGCGCTTCTCCGGCATTTTTAAGCGTTCACGCAACGACTTGTTTGTCATTGCTCCGCCGGACAGGTGTTTAAGCACTGCATGCTGATAGCAAGCATCCAGCCGTTCACTCTGGGTCATTTGCGCAAATGTTCTTGGCGAGAGTAATGTAACCTTGAAATGGTTGGAGTCAGCCTCGAATTTTATTGGGGGAAGTCCATAGAGCTCTACTTCTAAACCGGCCTTCAATAGTCCCGAACCCTGCTCTTCACAAATTCTGAAGCGACGAAATGCGCGCGCCAATTGTTCATTACGCGATTCTGGTTGCGTACCTATCAATCGGTCGAGCTGTTTGGAGGGGAGTAGCCCGCCTGGGTTTGATATTTCGATACGATCATCAAATATCTCAACTAATGGTCCTGCACCTGTAATAGAAAAATCCTGATGTATTAGGGCGTTTGCAATGATTTCGCGTAATGCTGTCTCTGGATAGACAGTGCGCTTGACACGCAACGCCTGTTCAATGATTTCGCTTTGTGGCAACTGCGACATAACGAATTGCAGCAGCCCTTGAAAACTGATGGCGTAACCTTTCGTGCCTTCCTGCTCCAGCTTCATGTTGGCTTCGTTGGTACCGTTATAAACGATCACCCTGACAGCCTTGCGACTGATGTCTGGAAAATCACTCAGCTTGCGAGCTGCAGCAATGGCTCCAAGGTTAGTAATATAGCCGCCGCTTGCAGGTTCACGGGTAATAAAACCCTCCGCCACCATCCAAGTCAACATTTCATCTCTCGAAGAAGGCGCTGGTCGCTCCAACATGGCAATAATTGGATCAACAGAAAGTCTTTCAAGCAGCGTATCTTCGTCGAGCAAAATTGAAGCCCGAAGCTCTTCCCAACGTGGCGTTCTGCTATGCAACATGAGAGTGCCAATTTCCTGTCGAGAAGCCAGTCGTGTTGTGCCACCGGAACGAATGAATGCGTACTCCAAACCTTTACCTCTTAAGTGCACCGGCTTAACAGACGATTCAGGCACATGGACAAAAAGCAAGCGGACGTTCGCATAATTTTCTACCGCATGATCCAAGGCCAATGGTGGCTCAACAGCACTTCTTCCCAGATTCGCCAATTGGTTGATGACCACATCGATGTCAGCATCAGCAATTCCAACGGGAGCGCCAGATTTATCTATGCCATAGACCAAAAATCCGCCGCCTGGATTGTTAGACAAGGCAGACAGATGCTCTGCCAAGCGTTTCTTATCAGGTGACAGGCCAGCTTTCCAATCCAGTTCATTTAGCTCGTGACGAGGTGGCTCTAGACTCCCCATCAACAAAGCAAGAGCACGATTCAACCAATTCTTCATTTGGACGTTTTTGACTTAAATAAGAATATATTAATAATCAATAAATTGGCTATTAAGTACGCTTTTATCATAAATAAACCGAGTAGATGCGTCCTACCAAACCAGCGTTATATTTGTGATAAATCGAAATTAGAAGCTATGTTCCTGCGCCGGAAAACTACCTGCCTTTACTTCGGCAACATAATTCGCCACCGCTGCCGCGATGCTATCCGCGCCTTGCATGTAATTTTTCACAAACTTCGCCTTCTTGCCCGGATAAATACCCAGCATGTCATGCAGCACCAACACCTGCGCAGAACATGCGGCACCCGCGCCGATGCCGATGGTGGGGATAGTCAACTGCGCGGTGATCTCCGCAGCCAGCAGCGCCGGGATCGCTTCCAGCACGATCATTCCCGCGCTGGCTTGTTCGAGCGCCACCGCATCCTGCAATAACATTTGCGCAGCGGCAGTTTCTTTGCCTTGCACCCGATAGCCGCCGATCTGATGCACCGATTGCGGCGTCAGTCCGATGTGGGCGCATACCGGGATGCCGCGCTGGGTAAGGAACGTGACGGTGTCCGTCATCACCTCACCGCCTTCCAGTTTAACCATCTGCGCGCCAGCCGCTATCAGCCGCGCGGCGTGGGTAAAAGTTTTTTCCGGGCTGACCTGAAAGGTGGCGAACGGCATGTCGGCGATGATGAATGCCTTTTTTGATCCGCGTGCCACGCACGCCGTGTGATAAACCATGTCGTCCAATGTCACCGGCAGGGTGGTCTCATGCCCTTGCAACACCATGCCCAGTGAATCGCCGACCAGCAACACATCCACGCCCTGCGCTTCGAGCAGTGCGGCAAAGCTCGCGTCATAACAAGTCAGCACGGCAATTTTTTCGCCCGTGTTGCGCAGGGTTTGCAGATTAGTTAACGTTGTTCTCATCACGCTCCCATACTGAAAAATTCCCTAGCCCCGCGCAT
>JANPNS010000323.1:0-7591 GCA_031427575.1 Gallionellaceae bacterium | reverse complement strand
GGGCATCAGCAAAATTGAACGGATCCATGCCCATATCCAACAAACGGACAATGGATTCGGGCGCGCTGTTGGTATGCAGGGTAGCAAACACCAGATGGCCGGTGAGCGAGGCTTCTATGCCGATTGATACGGTTTCCTTGTCGCGCATCTCACCCACCATGATCACGTCCGGATCGCAACGCAGAAAGGCTTTCATGATGGTGGGGAAATCCATGCCGGCCTTCCTGTTGATCTGCACTTGGCGCAGACCTTTCTGGGTGATTTCCACCGGGTCTTCTGCGGTCCAGATTTTGGTATCCGGCTTGTTGATGTAGCCCAGCACGGAATGCAGCGTCGTGGTTTTACCGGAGCCGGTCGGACCGCATACAAAGAACAGGCCGTAAGGCTTGGAAATAACCCCTTTCAATGTTTCCAGATTGCGCACCGACAGGCCCAGATCGTCGAGCTTGATCGGCTCGCCGGAAGCCAGGATACGCATCACCACATCTTCCACCCCGCCCTGTGAGGGGACGGTCGCCACGCGCAATTCAATATCCAGTGGCCCATATTTTTTAAACTTGATCTTGCCGTCCTGCGGCTTGCGCTTTTCCGAAATATCCAGGTCACACATGATCTTGAGGCGCGTCACCAAAGCATTGCGGTAGTTGGCAGGTACCTCAATGTAGTTGAGGAGCGAACCGTCCTTGCGCAAGCGGATCAGTGTCTTGGCTTTGCCCGGTGCTGGTTCGATGTGGATGTCAGAAGCACCCATGCGGTAAGCATCCACTATAACCTTGTTAACCAGTTTAACCAGCTCATTGTCTTCCGCCGCGCTCACATCTTCCTGGTTTGAACCGGCGAGATACTCATCGTCACTACCCATGGCAGTAAGCAGCTCATCTACCGAGGAGCCGCTCATTTCCATGCTGCTGGTTATGTCGCCTATGCCCCCACCGCCGTAGAATAAATCGACCGTCGCCTGAAACTCGCGCTGTGGACAAACCCGGTAGATTAGCCGGTTCTTGGGAAAAATATTATTTACCACGCGCGAAGCTTTTATCCGCTCAGGGTCAGTAGTCAGTATTAGCAGCCCATCCTGAGTTTCCTCTACCGGTACCCAGTGGCTGCTGACGACGTAATCGCGCTTCAGATTTTTAAGCAGCTCAGATGGCTTGATTCGCTCAGGCTTGAATGGTTCATAGGGCACGCCAAAGAAACGTGACAGCGCCTGGCCAATAGATTCCAATTTAACCTGGAACTCATCAATCAACACATCCTCGATGTCGACAGCCTTGCGCCGTGCGGTACGCGTGGCCAGATCATACTCGGCAGCTGACAGCATGGCATCCGCCACCAGGTAATCGTATTTGGTCTTGGCTGCAGCCTGCTGCTGGCGCTGACGCAGCGCCACAGCCAGGGTCTGCGCCAATTCCTGCACGCCTTCTTCGACCAGCGTTGGGAAGGGCAGGCCAGCCTTGTTATTGATTACCTGAATAACACCGACCAGATCATTGCTGCCCACCTCGACGATGGCTGCCACCAGCATCTGCTTGGTGCGATAGCCAGTGCGCTTATCCACGTCCTGCAAAAAACGTAGCTGGGGACTATGTGATGCCAACTCACGCTCGTCGTACACATCCTTGAGATTGAGCATTTTTTTATTCAGCGCGGCATAACCGGCAATACTCTGTTCAGCAATGGGTAACTTGAGATCCTTGAACGAGTTCAACCCGGTCTTGACTTTGGAGACCAGTGACGCCTTGTCATCGCCAAGCACATAAATGGTTAGGCGATCAGCATTGAACAGGGTGCAAATGTCCTTGCTGACATCCAGCATGATCTCGTCAATGTTGCTGGTGGCATGTATCTTGTTGGTGACATTGTTGAGGTTCTTGGTGAACTCCAATTGCACCGCCATGACATTGGCATTGCTGCGCCGATCCGGCTGTCCTGTTATTACACTATTCATCCAGCGATCCTTTCAATCTCATAAGGGGATCAGGGTTAAGGAAGCAAACAACACCCTGACTTTCCCTTTGGCGCTAAAACTCGAATACCTGGCCGTTAAGCAACATTGTCGGCGATATTCCGTGTACGCATTCGCTAATTTCCTGCATGGTCAACTCTACCTCCCCCGGTTTCAGATGGGTAATGAAAATTTCCGGGCTTAGCTTCAACTTGCGCAACTCTTCAGCCAGCAAACTGGGGCATAAGTGCTTGGACAGCAGCGCCAATGCTTTATCCTCATTGGAAAAAGCAGTTTCGATAATAAGATAGCGCAGGTTGGTAATATGGTTGACCACTTCCCACAGCGCGTCCTGGCTGGTAGTGTCGCCGCTGAATACCAGGCTGGCTGCCCCGCTGTCAATTTGAAATCCTACTGCAGGCACGACATGGTTAGCAGGCAACGCCGTAATTTTACGGCCTCGCAGTTCCACGGTCTGCCCAAGCTGTATCGCCTGATAACACATGTATGGCTGTTGTGCATTGGGAATCTGGGTAAAATCCGGCCAGATTTTCCAGTTAAATATATGTTGCCTGAGAATTTCCAGTGTCGCCTCTGTGGCGTGAATGGTCAGCGGTTTGTCACGCATACAACCCACGCTGTCCACCATCAGCGGAATACAGGCAATGTGATCAAGATGGGAGTGGGTAACAAAGACGTGATCGATCTTGCACAGTTCAGCCACGCTAAGGTCGCCCACGCCGGTGCCCGCATCAATCAGCACGTCATTATCCAGCAGCATGGAGGTGGTGCGGAAATTGCCTCCTATCCCTCCGCTACATCCTAATATTTTGAGTTTCATCGCACTCCGTCCATGCCACTTTATTTTTGATCTGCCTGTTTAGGGCACCTCTAAAAATCCAAACTCCGTCGCGATACTGCGTTGCTCACAAAAAATTACTCATTACATATCATACATATGCGGCGTCGTAATTTTTTGCTCGCGCCTTGTCTCGCTTAGGATTTTGAATTTTTAGAGGCGCCCTTTACTATAATTTCGATTGGGACAACCATTTTTTCTGCTCAATTCTTGAAATAGAACTCCATCTTGATCCCTGCCAGCTCGATGATGTCGTGTTCGGTAAGTTGATGTGGCTGATCGTCCAACAACCTACCATTGACCGTGGGGTAAGTCGCTCCTTCCACATAGGTTATAAAATAACCGAGCGGGCGCCGGGTCAATACTGCTACCTGCACGCCGGGTTTACCCAAGGTGGTCAGATTCTTGACCAGCTCCAGCTCCTTGCCGACATTAGGCCCATTGAGTATCTGTATCACCGCCCCCGCTTGTTGCGTCACGGGCGAACTCCACGTAGCAGAGGCCGGTGGCACAACGCCCTTAGCTTGTTGCGGAGCAGCGGGGGAAGTTGTTTGAGCTGGTGCGGCAGCTTTAGCCTGTGGCGATACGCGAGCTTTTTCGACTGTAGCAGACGGTGAAGATGCCGCTGTTTTATATTTCCCGGTCACTTCACCCGAAGCATCCTTCGCTTGACGGCTGACTGGGGTATGGAGAGGCGCACGCAACACCATGGTTTTTTCAAAGTCCGCCGCAGTAGCCTGGCCGTGCTGATCATTCAAGTACTTTAGTTTGTACTTGCCGATTTCGATCAAGTCATTATTCTGCAGAAAATGCTTCTTGGTAGCCGTGCCATTGACTATTACTCCATTGGTGCTGTCCATATCCTCCAGAAAGGAGTCATTGAGCAGGGTCGCTATGGCAGCGTGCTCGCCACTGACGGCAAGATTATCAATCACGATATCATTGTGTTCCTTGCGGCCTATGGTCATGCGCTCTTTGTTCAGGGGATATTCCCGCAACACCACCCCATTCATGCTGAGTATCAGTTTCGCCGCCATATCATCAGTTCCTGTAACCCAATTCTTGTACCTCTGGTTTAAATTTTAAACCCATTAGCTAACCCCTAAACAGAGCCATAACTTTCGCCAGCCAACCGCTAGTTACTGCAAACCTGCCCTTAACTTTAACCAGTATCAGGGATACATTGTCACGTCCGCCATTATCATTCGCCATCTGAATTAACTGGCTCGCCGCCAGCGGCAGATTGGATTGCAGCATTTGCAAGGTGCTGCCAATATCATCGTCTTCCAGCATGTCGTTCAGACCATCTGAGCATAGTAAATAAACATCACCCACCTGTACTTCATGAACATGCACCTCAGCTTCTACTTCAGGATCAATTCCCACTGCGCGCGTAACCAGGTTTTTGTTCCTGGATAGGCGCGAATCTTCCACGGAAATCACGCCGTTGTCGATTTGCTCCTGCAGCAGCGAATGATCACGCGTAATAGGCTCGAACATTTCACCACGCAAACGGTACATACGCGAATCACCTACATGGGCAGCCGCCAAGCGGTTATCGTAAAATAACCCGGCTACGACCGTAGTGCCCATGCCGGCAAACTGCGGCTGACTCTGCGCTGCATGGTAGATCGAGGCATTAGCCTTTTGCACGTTATTACGCAGCAACACCACGCCGATATCTTCGCCACTGGCTTCATCGCTTGCTGCAGCACTGTAATTCTGCAGCGCGGTGGTGATCTCGGAGGTCATTACCGAAATGGTAATACCGCTGGCCACTTCGCCGGCATTGTAGCCACCCATGCCATCAGCCAGCACTACCAGCCCGCACGATGCATCATATGCCACGCTATCTTCATTGTGTGCCCGCACCATGCCTGGGTGGGTCTGGCTGACAATTTCCAGCGCCTTTAAAATATCCATATGGGCATCTCTATCAATTCAAATTCCAAACTCAGCCGAGCCAAAATTCGTTTAAGCGAACACCATGCGCGCCCAGTAGCCAGGTAAAATAAATTTAACTCGCGGCATCATATTGGCGGCAAACTGCATGAGCAACCCTGCATCACAACGGAATTTGGAAGTGTCGGCGACCCCATAAATTAACCGTGCAAACTTGCCATACACTGGCGGATCGCCTCGGCCATTTCACTGCCGCTCTGATAACGGTCTTCCACTTTCTTGGCCAAAGCCCTGTTGATAATTGCTGCGACACATGGCGGCACACCCGGGTTGATAGTCATGATGTCAGTATGCGGCTCATTAGCGATGCGGAACATAAGCTGCGCCATGGAATCACCCGCGAACGGTAGCTTACCACACACCATCTGATACAAACTCGTGCCCAGCGAGAATAGATCCGAGCTGCCCTCAATCTTCCTGCCCGCCAGTTGCTCGGGCGACATATAAGACGGTGTGCCCAGCACCATGCCGGTCTTGGTCCTGCTCGAATCAGTAATGCGCGCGATACCGAAATCAGTCACTTTTACGTTGCCCGTCTCCGGGTCATACATGATATTGGCCGGCTTGATATCGCGGTGCACGACGTGCTGAGCATGCGCATAATTCAGCGCATCTGCCACATACGCAACAATATCCAGCACTTTTGGCAAAGGCAGCAAATTCTCCTGCTTTGTGTAAAACACCAGATCCTTACCCTTGAGGAATTCCATCGCGATGTAAGCGAGGTCATGCTCCTCGCCGGCATCATACATAGTCACAATATTCTGGTGGTTCAAACGGCCTGCTGTTTCGGCCTCACGGAAAAAACGGGTTTTGACTTCTTCCAGTTCGTCCGCCTCGAATTCCTGTGACAATGCCATGGTCTTAATCGCCACCACGCGTCCAATTTTCGGATCCTTGCCGAGATACACCACGCCCATCGCGCCCTTGCCTAATTCCTTTTCAATTTCGTAGCGCCCCAGCATCGGCTTGGATACGCCCACCTTGTCCAGCACCAAGGTGCTGGCATTACTTCTGCTGCCACCCCCGCCTAGCATAACCGTTTCCGACATGGCCTTGGACTGCGCCACGCGGGCACCCAGATCACGGAACTTGGGATTGTATTCGGCCATGTAGCGGAACACCGACTCCGCCTTATTGAACTGGCGCTTGCGTTCGAAATCCAGGCCGAGGTTGTAAAGCACCTCCATCAGGCTGTCGTCGATCTGCACCTTGCGAAATTTATCAAAGGCCATATCCAGCTGCCCCTGTCCCTGAAACGCCAACCCCAGCATGCGATTGCTTTCTGCAGATTCGGCATCGGATTTGAGTTTGCCTTTTTCGGTGAGCAGGAAATTCTTGGTGGTCAGCAACAAATGGCCGACCAGCAGCAACGCTGCCGGTAACATCAGTGGCAACCACAGCGCCTGCCTGGTCATCAGCACAAAATGCGTGGCTAACAAAGCGGCAAACAGGCCAGCCGTTACCACAGCGGCCATGCCCGCTGTCAGGCGCGGCAGAAGTAAAATAATGTATAGCGCAACCAGCAGGAATATCCCGATTCGCGCCCAGAAACTCCAGCTTGGTGCGACAAAAAAGTCCTGTTTGAGTATGCTGGAAACCGAATGCGCTATAGTCAATACTGGCGGCATGCCAGCCGAAACAGGCGTTACCTGGAGTGAGCCCACCCCTGCGGCGGTAGCGCCGATCAGCACAATTTTGTCGCGATACTTTTCTGGCGGGATCTTGCCGCTTAATACATCGTAAAACGAGTCCACCTGGAACGCGGACTTGCCTTCATGATCATTATAAAAATAGGTATACATACGCAAGGCTGAATCGGTGGCGATGTTTAAGTTACCTAGCTGCACGCCTTGTCCCAAATTGACCTGGATGTCCTTAACATCAAGGTTCAGGCTCTTGGCAGCCAGCAACAGGGAAAGTGATGGATACATCTGGTTAAAATAACTCACCACCAGCGGCTCGGTGCGGATCCCCCCGTCGACGTCGGAATAAACATTCAAATGACCGATTGCCAGGGCGCTGCGGCCCAGTTCCGGGATGGGTATTTGTACTGCAGCAGCAGCTAAAGGTAAATCACCCAGCGCGCCCAGCCCAGCAATATCTTTAACATTGATCAGATTATTCTTCAGCACATAATCCGGCAGCGGCTGATCTGGATTGCCCTGCGGCTCACCCAACCTGAAAAACATGGAGAGCAGTACATTATTGGACAGGCTCAGACTGGCACTGAGCTTGTGATCATTATCCAGGTGTTGCACCGCGTCCAGCAGCAACGCATTCACCTGTGCCACATCGGATTGGTGCGCAGGGTTGGCACTGTTTTTAAGGGTGGACGCTTCGAGCAAGGAAGCAATTTTCGTGATGTATTCCAGCCCCGCATCAACCTGAGGTTCAAAAAACAAAATTGTGTTGCCTACCACCTTGGCTTGCCCGGACGCAAGAATGTCCAGCATCTGCGCCTGGATAGCCCGTGGCCACGGCCAGCGCCCCAGATTGGCAATGCTCTGATCGTCGATGGCGATGATGGCAATCTTGTCGCTCGGCGTTCCGGAAGAAGCGCGCACGCCCAAGTCGTAGGCCTTGCGCTCCAGGCTCTGCATCAGGTCGCCGTTGGCACTGAGCAGGAACAACAGCGCAACCAGCACTCCAACGAACCAATCTGCTTTCCAGAACAACCTATTTTTCATGCAGTTATCGCCCGGTCATTTAATTTACTTGACTCGTATCATACAGATACTAAAGCACTTTACAACATTAAACCTTGCCTATCCTGTTGTCACCCACAACCACTAGGGGTGCATCGTTCCCACGCTCCGCGTGGG
>JANPNS010000322.1:0-8651 GCA_031427575.1 Gallionellaceae bacterium | reverse complement strand
GTTGGTGGCGGGACTGTAGGGATTGGGCGACGGCTTTTCTTCCCTCTGATTGAACTACTAGCCATTCGACTAGCTCGTCAAACGACAACGAGCAAGTCGCTGGTTATCCCTTGGGGGGAGGGACAGAGGGTGGGGGAGTGCTGTGGCAATTGATCTACGGTTATGATTTATGCCCAATAGAAAAGATAACTTCGCCGGGCTGCCCCCGGCGGTTTTGATTTTACCCCTCTCCCCAACCCACTGATGGAACTACTAGCCATTCGACTAGGCCATCAAAAAACGATGCCCAAGTCGCTGGTTATCCATCAAGGGGCGAGGGAGCATCCTGTGCTACTCCCCACCCCATGCCTTCACCAACTTCTGCTCCACCCCCAAATGATCAAGTATCCGCGCCACAACAAAATCCACAATATCCTGCACGCTTTGCGGGTGATGATAGAAGCCAGGATTGGGCGGCAGAATGACGGCTCCGGCATGGCTGAGTTTGAGCATGTTGTCCAGATGAATGGCGGAGAAAGGTGTTTCTCTTGGCACTAAAATCAGCGGGCGTTTTTCCTTGAGCATGACATCGGCGGCGCGGGTGATCAGGTCGTCGCTGATGCCGCCTGCGATCTTGCCGAGCGTGCCCATGGTGCACGGGCAGATTACCATCGCGTCACCGGGGTTGGAGCCGGAGGCCATCGGCGCGTACCAGTCGTCGCGCCCGAACACTTTTAACTCTCCGCTGAATTTGCCGAGGCGTTCCGCCAGTATTTTTTCCGCATCCTGCGGGCGATTGGGCAGCACGAAATCCAGCTCTTGTTTGGCGACGATCTGTGCCGCTTGCGAATACACAAGATGTACGCGCTGGCCGCTGTGCAACAGGCATTCGAGCAGGCGCATGCCGTAGGGCATACCGGAGGCACCGGTGAGGGCGAGGATGATGGTTTTCATTTTACGTCTCCCGCCAACATGCCCTCTCCCCTGCCACTCTCCCCAAGGGAGAGGGGGAAATTACCGAGAGGGAGTGTTGGCGTATTTAGAAAGTGCGCCGCAATCAATCCATTCACTGTGCCGAACAATAGTGCCGCAGCGGCGAAGATGGGCACGAGATAAAGCAAGCCGACGTGCGGGATGAGCCAGAAATAAACCAGCAGCAGTTGTCCGGCGATGTGAGCAAAGGCGGCCAGTATGCTGTGCGTGATTGCGCCGAACCAGCGTTGTGGTAAGTGCTGGCTTGCAGCCAGCACGGCCAGGCTGCACAGCGCACCGCTCAAGCTCAGAAAAAATCCCGGTGTGAGAAAGCTGCCCAGCAACAGACCACCGGCCACTACGCGTAGCAGCGATACCCACGCCGCCGCACGCCAGCCGTAGCGCGCCAGCACGATCAGCGTGATGATGTTGGCCAGCCCCGGCTTGACTCCCGGCAAGGGTGAAGGGATGGCCGCTTCGAGCACCGACAGTCCGAGCGCCAGTGCGGCCATGCGCGCCAGGTGATGGTCTTCGGGGATGGTTTGAAGCAGGACTGAGGACTGAGGACTGAGGACTGAGGACTGAGTAGAAGCGCAACTGTGGATCTCACTCAGTCCTTGTCCCTCAGTCCTCAGTCCTGCTTCAGTAATTAAGGCTGTCATAGCGTTTTCTGCCACCACTCAATTCGAGGCTGACTTGGTTGGGCAAGCACACCGCAATTTCACCGGCCTGTTTCAGCCAACCCTGGCGCACGCAGTATTGGCGCGGGCTGGGGTCGGCGGCGATGCGGGCTTGCAGCTTGTGTATGGCGATGCGGCTGATGCCGAGCGGGCCGGGCACTTCTATGACCTGGTCGCGCGACAGCGGCACTATGCTGAATATTTTTCCGCCACTGCGGATGACGGCCTTGTCCGCCACGCCGCCTTGCCACACGGTGGCGGCAAGCCAGGCGGTAAACAGCGTAGTGAGCAGCAGGACTGTCCAGTCGCCGAACTTGATGTATTCGATGGTAGGCATGATTATTTAACTTTGAAAAAACTACTTAGCCACAGAGTACACAGAGTACACAGAGTACACAGAGTACACAGAGTACACAGAGTACACAGAGTACACAGAGTACACAGAGTACACAGAGTACACAGAGAAAACAAATAGCTGGCAATTTAGTGTGGGGATGCATCCATAGAATATTACGATAGGGCGCCTCTAAAAATTCAAAATCCTAAGCGAGACAAGGCGCGAAAGAAATTTTAGCGCGCCACATATATTTGATATGTAAGCGTTAAAATTTATTGAGCAACGCAGTATCGCGACGGAGTTTGGATTTTTAGAGGTGCCCTATAGTTCATGGTGGCATCTGAGCTTTCTCTGTGTCCTCTGTGATCTCTGTGGCTTGAATTGCAGTTTCAGGTTGTTAGTTCGCGGTGGCGCAGCAGCACCTGCTGCTGCGATTTGAAATGTTGCGCCAATTTTTCCACCAGATACACCGAGCGATGTTGGCCACCGGTGCAGCCGAGCGCAACGGTAAGATAACTGCGGTTGTCGGCGATGAAGCCGGGCAGCCAGCTTTCGATGAAGACACGGATGTCATCGCACATTTTTTGCACGCTGGGGATGTGTTCGAGAAATTCGATCACCGCCGCATCCCGTCCAGTGAGGGGGCGCAGGACTGGGTCGTAGTGCGGGTTAGGCAGACAGCGCACATCAAAAACAAAATCGGCATCAAGCGGGATGCCATTCTTGAAACCGAATGACTGGAACAGGAGGGTGAGGCGTGCGCGATCTACACCCATGAAATCTTTAACGCGGTCACGCAAGGCATTGGCACCGAGCTCGCTGGTATCAATGTGGTGGCCGATATCGCTGATCTCGGTCAGCAGTTCGCGTTCGCGCAGCACACACTCTGGCAGCGTAAGTCCTTGTTTCCCGCTCGCCGGGGGCGCGGCGTCGCTCAGCGGATGGCGGCGGCGCGTTTCGGAAAAGCGTTTCACCAGCGTGTCGGTCTGCGCATCAAGGAACAGCAGGTGCAAATCAATGCCGCGTTGTTTGAGATTTTCAATATGCTGCGGCAGTTGTTGCACACTGCCGCCACTGCGCACATCTATGCTGACCGCAACGCGGGTGTTTCCTGCTTGGCGCAAGTTGTCTATCAAGATAGGCAGCAGCTCGGCGGGCAGGTTGTCGACACAATAGTAGCCGCTGTCTTCCAGCACCTTCAGCGCCACGCTTTTGCCGGAACCGGACAGGCCGCTGATCAGAAATAGTTGCACGTTAACCCCTTTGTTTTATAGCTGGTAGCCTGTAGCTTGTAGCCAAAACCCGCGCACAGCGCGACCTACAAGCTACCCGCTACAAGCTACAAGCTACAAAACCTATTGTTCCCGCATGTGATGTTCATGGCGGCTGATAAATTCCTGCATGGAGTCTATGCCGCGTTGCTGCAGCACAAAGTTGCGCGCGGCAGCTTCCACCAGCACCGCCAGGTTGCGTCCGGCTACCACCGGAATGCTGACCGTGTTGATTTTTACGCCAAGTATTTCTTCATGGCTGGCGTGTATCGGCAGGCGCTCCAGTTGCGATACGTCACCGCCAGGCGGACGGTGCAGGTGCACGATAAGCTTCAGGCCTTTCTTGCGCCGCACGGCGGTTTCGCCGAACATGGTGCGGATATTAAGCATGCCCAAGCCGCGCACTTCGAGAAAATCGCGCAATATTTCCGGGCAGCGGCCTTCCAGTGTTTCCGGAGAGACGCGGTACACCTCGGTAACGTCGTCTGCCACCAAGCCGTTGCCACGAGTGATGAGTTCCAGGCCCAGCTCACTCTTGCCTATGCCGCTGTCACCGGTAATCAGTACCCCCACACCCAGCACGTCAAGAAACACCCCATGGCGCGAGGTCGATTCTGCCAGCGCTTTGACTATGTAGTGACGCATCAGCCACATCAGGTGCACACTGGGCAGGGGTGAACGGAACAGCGGCGTGTGGGTGCGGTTGGCGAAATCTATCAAGCCCTGCGGGATTTGCTCGGTGCCGGCAATGATCAGGCATAGCACACCGCTCTGTTCAAGTTGTGCCAGCGCCTGAGCG
This sequence comes from Gallionellaceae bacterium, assembly GCA_031427575.1. Classification (GTDB taxonomy): domain Bacteria; phylum Pseudomonadota; class Gammaproteobacteria; order Burkholderiales; family Gallionellaceae; genus Nitrotoga. The sequence continues at coordinate 4,613 of JANPNS010000322.1, read as the reverse complement.
AACTCAGTGGATGACAAGCCGTGCAGATAGTCGATTTCAGTGCCACTCAATACCTGCACCCAGTTCGAGTGGATCAGATTAAGGTGGCCGATCAGCCCTTTGTTGGAAGCGCTGACCTGTTCGCTGTCGAGTATCTTGGCGGCACCGTCCGCGCCGGCGACCCAAGTTAAGGTCAATCGTTCCTGTTTGTCGTCGAAGAGTTGCCTGATGTTGACTTGAGCCATGATCGTCAGTGTGTAGGATGGGTGGAGGCCGTCAGGCCGCAACCTATCGGGAATAATGATGGGTTGCGCTTCGCTTCACCCATCCTACGGTTCTTGGGGTGGAAACGGTTCATGATTTCCAGTCGGCGAACAGCTTGTGTATGGCGGCCACATCGCTGCTGTTTTGCAATTGCTCGCGAAAGTTTTTGTCGCTGAACATTTGCGCCAGTTCGCCGAGTAGCTGCAGGTGCAGGTCAGTGGCTCGCTCCGGAACCAGCAGCGCAATAATCAGATTAACCGGCTGCCCATCCGGCGCATCAAAGGGAATGGCTGTTTGGGTTTTGGCAAAGGCGGCCACGGCATCGCGCAGCCCCTTGATGCGGCCATGCGGGATAGCTACACCGTGCCCAAGGCCGGTTGATCCAAGTTTCTCGCGCGCGAACAGGCTGTCGAACACCTGGCTGCGAGCAACGTGCTGGGTGCTTTCAAATAAAATCCCGATCCGCTCGAATATTCGTTTTTTACTGGTGGAATCGGTGTCCAGTATGACATTCTCGAGGGGCAGGACTTTGCTGATCAGATTCATAGTTTCAACCACGTTTCGAAAAGTAAGGACGTCCGCCAGCTACCTTGGTGCTATTCCTGTTCTGTCGCCGGGAATTTGCCGGTTTCATCATGGCGGCGCGCTGAATTTTTCCCCTTGTGCCTGCTGATCTGGCGGTCGAGTTTTTCGACCAGGGTGTCTATGGCAACATACAGGTTTGCGTCATCGCATTCCACAAAAATCGTTTTCCCGCTCAGGTGAACGTTGGCCTCGGCTTTTTGTACCAGCTTATCCACTGAAAGTACGACGTTAACGTCAATCACCTTGTCGAAGTGGCGTTTAATCTTGTCAAGCTTGCTGAGCACATGCTCACGGATAGCGGGGGTAATTTCCAGATGGTGTCCGCTGAGATTTAGGTTCATGGTTTGCTCCTTAAGGTTAGAGTGAATGACGAAGGTTGATGGGGAGGATATGCAGCAATTCCCGGTATTTTGCTACGGTACGTCGGGCAACCTGTATGCCCTGCTGCCCCAGGATTTCGGACAGGCGGCTGTCGCTCAGAGGGTGGAGTACATCTTCCTGGCCGACCAGTTGTTTGATCAATGCGCGTATCGCAGTGGAGGAACATGTTCCGCCGTTCTCGGTAGAAACTCCGCTGCCAAAAAAATATTTGAACTCATAGATGCCGCGCGGTGTCAGCATGAATTTTTGTGTAGTAACGCGCGACACAGTGGATTCGTGCAATTCAAGCTCATCCGCAATTTCGCGCAACACCAGCGGGCGCATGGCTATATCACCGTGTTCAAAGAAGTGGCGCTGACGTTCGACGATAGCCTGTGAAACACGCAAGATGGTGTCGAAGCGCTGTTGGATGTTTTTGATGAACCAGCGCGCTTCCTGCAACTGGCCGGCCAGTTGCAGTTCGCTTTTTCCGCCTTTCTGTTGCAGTATATTGGCATACATCTGGTTGACGCGCAGGCGCGGCATGGCTTCCTGGTTCAGGCGCACACGCCATTCTCCCTTGTGCCGATCTACCACCACATCGGCCACCACATAGTCGGAGGCGCGCTGTTCGAACTCGGCCCCGGGCCTGGGCTGAAGATGCGTAATAACAGACTGCGCAGTGCGCAGCGAAACATCGTTGCAACGCAGAACCTTTTTCAATTTGGCGTAGTCATGCGCCCCCAACAGGCTAAGGTGGTCTGTCACCAGGCGCAGCGCCAATTCGCGGCACGGGGTATCTTCCGGCAGTGCCTTGATTTGCAGGGACAGGCATTCGCTTAAGGAGCGGGCACCGATGCCCGGCATGTCCAGATGTTGTAACTGCACCAGTGCCGTTTCCAGATCATCCAGCGTGATATTTAGCTCATGCGGCAGCATCTCGAAGATTTCTTCCAGTGGCTGCGCCAGGTAACCATTAACGTCCAAGGCATCGATCAACAGGCCGATGATTTCCCGGTCGCGCATGTCGAGCTGACTCATATTAAGTTGCCAGATCAGGTGTTCACGCAGGCTGGGTTTGTCAGCAACAATTTCTTTGCCAGAATTCTCCTCGTCATCTGGCGCGCGGGAGGCCGACGGTGTGGAATCATTCCAGTCTTCTTCCTTTTGCCATTCATCATCAGCTTGTTGCGGCGCCGCATCATTTTCAGAAGCATTTTCTGAAGAGCTTTCTGTGGATTTTTCCTTGGTGGAAGTGGAGGTGGCGTCGCCGTGAATATAGGGCTGCGCACCCTCATCATCTTCGCGCTCAAGCAAGGGGTTCTCTTCCAGCAGGCGTGCCACCTCCTGGTTGATTTCCAGGGTGGACAGTTGTAACAGGCGTATGGCCTGCTGCAGCTGCGGTGTGAGCGCCAGATGCTGGGATTGCCTGAGATGTAAGGAGGGTTTCATTGCACGATGGTAGGCTCGCCTGCGGCTTTATAGTTTGAAGTGCTCACCGAGATATACTTTTCTCACGCCTTCATTATAAATGATTTCGTCCGGTTTGCCTTCCGCCATGACCGAGCCGGCATTAATGATGTAGGCGCGGTCGCATATGCCCAGGGTTTCGCGCACATTGTGGTCGGTAATCAGCACCCCGATGCCGCGTTCCTTGAGAAAGCGGATGATTTTCTGGATGTCCAGCACGGCGATCGGGTCTACCCCGGCAAAGGGTTCGTCCAGCAGGATGAAGCGGGGTGTGGTGGCCAGCGCACGCGCGATTTCGACGCGCCGCCGCTCCCCGCCGGACAGGCTGATAGCGGGATTGCTGCGGATATGGGTGATGTGCAAATCTTCCAGCAATTCATCCAGCCGCGTCTGGATTTCATTGTCAGCGTAGCCTTGCAGTTCCAGTACCGCCTGAATATTTTGTGCCACGGTCAGGCGACGGAAGATAGAAGCCTCTTGTGGCAGATAGCCCAGTCCCAACCGTGCGCGGCGGTGGATCGGCAGGTGGGTAATGTTCTGCTGGTCGATGAAAATATCGCCGCCATCCGCTGCCACCAGCCCCACTATCATGTAAAAACAGGTGGTCTTGCCGGCGCCATTGGGCCCTAGCAGGCCGACTACCTCACCGCTGCGCACCGACAAGGAAACATCATGCACTACGGTGCGCGAGCGGTAGCGTTTTTTCAGAGAGGCCGTGCGCAGTTCGCTCATGGCTCGCTTCCGGATTGGGGTTGTTTGGCCGGCGTTTGTATGGGCAGCAAGCTGTCGGCTGGAACGGCTGGCACGGGGTTGCTTTTAGGCTGAATGATGACCCGCACGCGCCCCTTGCTGGCACCCCCTGTGTCCTGATCGGGCGTGCTGCGTGCCTGAAAGATTTCCGTTCTGAAATTGTAGCTGATGTGCTCACCGCGCACTTCGTCATGCCCCCGCTGTATGCGCGCCTGACCGAACAGATCTACGGTCGTGTTCTCGCTGTCATATTCGATGCGCTCACCATAACCTTCCACGTACTCGCCCAGGCTTTCGCGCTTTTGCCGGAAACTGGCCGGCTGTCCGGTTGCCGTGCCGTGCTGCAAACCATCCTTGTCTTGTCTCACCACAATTTTGTCGCCACGAATGGTCATCGTCCCTTGGGTGAGCTGCACGTTACCGGTGAAGGTGCTGATCTGGTTGGCATCGTCGATGCTGACCTGAGCGGCTTCCAGATGCACCGGCTGGTCGCGGTCGGCACGTTCTGCGTGGCTGGCCGGAACATGGCAGGCCAGCGCCCAGGTGAGCGCCAGACAAGGCAGGGCAGGAAATTTATTTTTTTGCGACATCATGTTCGCTGCTGACTTGCGCGAGCAGTTTAATGGTGCGCGCCTTGTTGTCAAGTTGCATGCCAATGGCGTTGATCCGGTTGCGCGCATCCACTATCGTGACGGGTTGGTCGGTGTCTGCCAGGTCGCGATCGGGAATGACGCGCAGATAATTGGTGGTAAATACCAGCTCGCTTTGCCCGGCGCTCGCGGCCCGTATGATTTTTACCTCATCGCGCAGGAATACCTCATCCCCCTTGCCCGATATCGAGCCATTGCCGGCGGAGATATGCAGGGCAGGACGATCCGCAGAGAGGCTGGTTAATTGAGCGGCTTCCAGATGCGTGCTGTCGTCATCCGGGTAATGCAACATTTTCTTTGCGGCAATCATGAAGCGCGGCGTGCCCTGCTCATTCAATGTGGTAGCTGCAAAATTGTAGACAATAAAATCCGGGTCGTGGCGTTCGCTGCTGTCTGATTTGGCTGGCAGCGGTTGCACTTGCTGATTCAACCAGTAGGCAGCTGCCAATAGAATCAGCAATGGCAGCAGCGCAGACCAGGCACGCAGGCGGTCGAGAGTGGAAGGCCGTGCGCTCATGTCAGATAGGGTGCCAGTTGCGCATCCAGCGTGCCTTG
>JANPNS010000321.1:0-2955 GCA_031427575.1 Gallionellaceae bacterium | reverse complement strand
TCAATCTGGGGGGGGATTTAGATTTATTTAGTACGCTGATCAGAAAGGGTGACCGTCAAGCGCTAATGCAATACGCAACTCGGTGTATTGATATATCGATGCCTAGGGTGAACCATTACAATCTACCTATAATTACCGTCTCGTTGATTCAGGGAGATGCTTTAGGTGGGGGGCTTGAATCAGCATTAACCAGCGATGTCATTATCGCCGAGCGCAGCAGCAAAATGGGCTTTCCGGAAATCCTGTTTAACCTCATTCCTGGTATGGGCGCATATAGCCTGGTGTCCAGGAAAGTTGGGTTTGCACTAGCCGAAGAAATGATCCTTAGCGGAAAAATGTACAGCGCGGAAGATCTATATGAACTCGGGCTGGTTGACGTGTTGGCAGAAGATGGGGAAGGGGAGGATGCAGTGTATGACTATGTCAGGAAACAGCGCCGCCATTTCAATGGGTATTTGGCATTGCAAAGGGTGCGCCATCGGTTTAATCCTGTCAAATACCAGGAGTTAATGGACATCACAACCATTTGGGTTGATGCGGCATTGCAGTTGGGTGAAAACGACCTCAAAGTGATGGATCGCATTTCGCGGTCGCAACAAAAACGCTTTGGACAAATTGAACGAACCCATCACAACATTCCAGCTACACAGGAGTTGGCTGAGGACCTTATTTACATAGGAGCATTAGAAAGGCGGAAAGTCCCCCGAACCCTGCATGCTTGAATGATAATTAGCCGATGTCTTGAGCTACTGCCGGGGACATTGTCAGAAATGGTGAGGTTCCGGGAGCAAAATTTCTGACACTATTGTGCCGGATTACTTTGTGACTATCATGGCTCTTTGGGGCGAATCCGCATATTGCGCTATGGCAAGTTGGGTGGACTTTAAACTGGCCAGCGCTTTGCCAAGCAAATTGCTGGCTTGAGCCTGCCAATCAGAATAACTAAGCTGCGAAATCTCCTGGCAGACTTGCAACAGTATTTCTGCCCCTATATTGCCCGAACTCCCTTTGAGAGTGTGGGCATATTTTTTGAAGGTCATATACTCGTGATTGAGCAATGCTGATTTCATGCCTTCCAGAATTTGCTCGCCTTCTGCAATAAATCCCTGGATCAAGGTATCTACGAAATTTCTTCCCCCCAGTAATTCAAGACTGCGCAAAGTGCTCTCATTTAACAAGACCACACCACCCGGTATTGTGGGCGCAGGATTCGTGTTTATGAGCTGCAAGACTTGTGGCTCGGTATGAGTTGTTGTGAGTTGTGCCACAGTGTCGAGCAAAGTGTGAGCGTCTATGGGTTTGGTAAGGAATGCATTGATACCTGCTTCCTGACACTCGCGCCTGGCTTCGACTGTAACATTGGCCGTCAAAATAGCGATCGGGATGGTGGACTTGTGATCGTTGGTAACCCGATAAATCTTGACCGCTTCCACTCCCCCCATGTCAGGCATATACATATCCAGGATCGCCAGGTCATATTGCTTTCTTTCCAGCATGTCCAGCGCCTCTTCGCCATTTTCTACCGCATCCACCTTATGCCCTGCGCGCTCAAGAATTTTTGAAATGATTTTGCGATTCGTGCCATTGTCATCCGCAACCAGGATGTTAAGCCCGCGCTTTGCCAGACTATTGCGCTCGTAGTGTTGCCTGAATGAAATCACGCTGTTTTCCAGCTGTGGCACCATGACTCCATGGAGTGCGTTAAATAACAGCGTTTTGTCGACGGGCATTTTTAATAAGCAGGAGTATCCGGCTTCAAGCAGCATTTCTTCAGTATAGGTTTCAAGGTTAGGGTCAACCAGGATCAGTGATACGCTATTTGATGGGAATTCAGCCAACACCTGGCTGGCAAACTCTTTTGCATCCATTCCCACATGCTGCGGCGTGCACAGAATGACAATATCCTGAGGCTGGCTGGAATATATTTGGGCAAGACGCGAAAATAAGTTGGCAAAGGATTCAGCGCGGTCGGATCGTATCCCCCAGCCCGACAAGTGGCCTGCAATAGCTGGCCGTACTTTGTCGCTAATGCCCAATTCTATAACCCGAATTTTTTCCAGGGCGGACATGGCTTCATGAATCTTGCTTTCGGTTTGTTTTGTAAATGGCAACTCAAACCAAAAGACACTGCCAATATTCACTTCGCTCTGTAATCCAATCTGGCCACCCATGAACTGAACAAGTTGTTTGGCAATGGTAGTACCCAAACCGGTTCCGCCATACTTACGCGTGATACCGGCGTCAGCTTGGGTAAAACTCTCGAAAATAGCCTGCTGCGATTCTTGCGCGATCCCTATTCCGGTGTCGATAACCTCGAACTTGAGATGCGCAGTGACTTTATTTTGGCTGATCGTGCTTATGCGTAGTTCTACAGTGCCTTTGTTGGTGAACTTGAGTGCATTCGCTATTAAATTTATGACAATTTGCCGCAAATGTTGCGGGTCTCCACGCAAAAGAAAGCATGTCTCGGGAGAGAAATGCACCTGCAGGCGCAATCCCTTTTTTTCTGCCTGCGGCAGGAACATATCCATGATGCTGTTGATCAGGCCGTGCAGATCAAAATCAGCAATTTCAGCTACCAGCTTTCCACTTTCAATCTTGGAAAGATCCAGCACATTTTCGATGAGTTTGAGCAGTATCTGCCCGGAATTGCGCAGTGTGTGAACCAGGTCTTTTTGCTCCGCGTTTAACGGGGTTTCCAGGATTAAGTCGCTTGCCCCGATCACCCCGTTTAGGGGGGTGCGCATTTCATGACTCATGTTGGCCAGAAATTGACTTTTTGCTTTGCTGGCTTCTTCTGCACGTATAACTGCATCGTTCAGCCGCCCCAATAATTTAAATATATAAATGGGGATTAATATCAATGTGAGTAGCAATCCTACGGCGAGGGTGCTATGAAGTTTCCAGTAATCATTTAATAGGATTACTATAGCGAAACCGATTAGGCTTAACGCC
>JANPNS010000320.1:0-1690 GCA_031427575.1 Gallionellaceae bacterium | reverse complement strand
CCTTGGCCTGATCGTCCAGCTTGTCCGCATAATCTTCGAACACCGCCTGGCTGAAACCGTCAATGGAGCGCAGCGGCGCGCGCAGGTCGTGCGACACCGAGTAGCTGAACGCCTCCAGCTCCTGGTTGGCGGCTTGTAGCTCGGTAGTGCGCTCGAGCACGCGCCGCTCGAGGTTGACGTTGAGCTGGCGGATTTCCTCCTCGGCCTGCTTGCGTTCGGTGATGTCGCTCACTATAGCCACGAAACACGGGTCATGACCCTTCAGGCGGACGAGTTGGAGAAAGACTTCCACCGGTATGTCATGTCCGTCCTTGTGGCGGTGGATAGTCTGGAAAGTAAGCGAAGGCTGCACACCCTCGATCAATGGCTGCAGTACTTGCTGGAATTGATTCAGGGTAAACTCGGGCTTGATATCCACCGCTGTCATTTGCATCAGCTCGGTTTCGCTGTAGCCTATTTGCCGCTTCGCGCCTTCGTTCACATAGTTGAAACGCAGCGTATCCGGCGGGAACATGAAGACGCACTCCAGCATCTGGTCGAGCGTGTTTTTGAACTGGCTCAGTTCGGCGTTGAGCTGGCGGATTTCCTCCTCGGCCTGCTTGCGTGCGCTGATGTCGCGCAGGAACACGGTGAAGACCTGCTTTCCGTTTTCCATCGCCCGCGAGATACTGGCCTCGGCGAAGAACTCGCTGCCGTTCTTGCGCCGCCCGAAAATATCCGGCCGTTTGCTCATGCGCCGGGCAGTTTGCGGTGCCGTGCCGAACTGGCGAATATGCCCGCGATGGGCCTCGGCGTAGCGCTCCGGCAGCAGTCTGTCCAGCGCCTGCCCCAGCATCTCTGCCGCCGTGTAACCGAAAATCTGTTCCGCACCGTAGTTGAAGATGAGGATGCGCTGCTCCTCATCCACGCTGATGATGGCATCCGCCGCCAGGTTGACGATGTTGGCGAAGCGCGCTTCGGCGCGCACCGCCTCGGACTGGTGCGCCTGCAAGGAGACGGCCATGTCGTCCAGACTGTGGGCGAGCTGGCCGAACTCATCCGGGGTATGCGGCAGGTCAGTGCGCGCGCCCAAGTCGCCCTGGCCAAGGCGTCGCGTCGCGTCCATCAGCGCGATCACCGGGCGCAGCACCAGCGTCCGCCCGCCGAACCAGGCCAGTGCGATCACGGCAGCCGTGACCAGCGTCATCAGCAGAAGGGCGCGGAACAGCAATGCGTTCGCATCGGCGTAGATGGCGGTGGTGGGGATGCCGGCGCTGATGTAAACCTGTTGTGTCGGCGTGGCATGTAAGGGTTCGAACACGTACAGCCGCATCACCCCGTCAACACCGATTTCTTCGACGCTGCCTGCTTTGCCGTGGTTGAGAATGGAGCGGGTCAACGGCGCATCCGGCAGCGATTTGCCGATCCACTTCTCAGGATCGGGCTGGCGCGCCAGTATCGTGCCGTGGCTGTCCCGGATGGCAAGTGTCGAGCCCTCGGGCAGGCTGGTGGTATCGACCAGCCTGCCGGACAGCGCACCGAGGTCGAGCGCGATGAACACCACTGCCTGGGGATGGCCGGCTGCGTCAAGGACGGGGTAGGCCAGGTTGACAGATGTCTTGCCGGTCACGCGGTCGATCTGGTAGTCACCGATGACGAAGGCGCGTGTAGCCATCGCTTCGGTGATATAACGCCGGTCGGAAAGATTGAC
>JANPNS010000319.1:0-3015 GCA_031427575.1 Gallionellaceae bacterium | reverse complement strand
CTGACATGCCTGACAACCATAAAGAAACAACAAGCAGAAATGTTTTCATTGGTCGAAGTTTACCAGATTGTTTCATCTGGTAAAGTTTGGCGGCTGGCGAACTGGAGCGACAAAATCTTGCTGGATGTATGGAGGAGAGGGCGGGATTCGAACCCGCGTTAGGTATTAACCTAAACACGCTTTCCAGGCGTGCGACTTAAGCCGCTCATCCACCTCTCCGAAGGGCGCGCAGAATAAACCAGAATGGGTCTTGCCGCAATCGGAATATGCTTTCAAAAGTGATCTTTCCAGCCGCGCAGCGCAGTAAAGACGCTGGTTTCGTCGGACTGGATGGTTTGTGTCATGCGCTGTACCGTGGCGATAACGTCTGGCTTAGTGCAGCGCAGAAATGGGTTGGTGGCTTTTTCCAGGGCGATAGTCGAGGGGAGGGTGGGGTGTCCGGCGGCGCGCAGCGCATGTGCTTCTGCTTGGCGTTGTTTGAGCCGCGCGTTGCCGGGTTCGCACGCCAGTGCAAAGCGGATGTTGGCTTCGGTGTATTCATGTCCGCAATAGACTTTGGTTTCATCGGGCAGATTGGCCAGCCGGTGCAGGGCATGTAATAGCTGTACTGCCGTTCCCTCAAATAATCTGCCGCAGCCGCAGCCGAACAAGGTGTCGCCGCAGAATACGCCGCCCGCGCCCCCGATGTTTTCAGACATCAGGTAGGCGATATGTCCCCGCGTGTGGCCGGGGATGTCGATCACACCCAGTTTGATTTTTAATTGTGCCAGTTCAACCACATCGCCTTCGACCAGCCCATGACTGATGCAGGGAATGCTTTCATGTTGTGGCCCATATACCGGTACGTTGTATACTTGCACCAGTTGGCAAATGCCGCCGGAATGGTCGTTATGATGGTGGGTGCATAAAATGGCGGCCAGTTTGAGTTGATGGGCGTCAAGGTAAGCCAGCACCGGGGCGGCATCGCCCGGGTCGACCACTACCGCATGTCGCTGGTCATGCAGCGTCCAGATGTAGTTGTCCTTGAGAGCGGGGATGGGAATGATGGTTAGCATGGGAACATCCGATTTCTAATAAGCCATAATTGAGTGAACAACACTGAATGTCAACCACCAATACGATAACGGACTGGTATGCTACTTCGCAGGGTCAATACCTGCTGACCTGCGAGCAGGCTTTTTTTGACCAGAGTGTGACCGATATTTTTGGATACAACGCGCTGCAACTGGGTTTGCACGAGCAGGAATTTTTACGAGCCAGTCGCATGCCATTGCGCACGGTAGCGGGAAACAGGGTCGGGCTGTCTGCCACGAATCATGGATCAGGCCAGTACCAGTTGGTCAGGCTGATTATGGATGAGCTGCCATTTGAATGCGGCAGCGTGGATCTGGTAGCGATGCCGCATGTGCTGGAATTTAACGAGAACCCACACCAAATCCTGCGCGAAGTTGAGCGCGTGCTGCGGCCCGAGGGCTCGGTCATTATCAGCGGTTTTAACCCGCGCAGCCTGTGGGGTGTGCGGCGCATGCTGGGCAAGCGGGCCGGTTATCCGTGGAGCGGTGATTTTATTGCACTATCGCGGCTGAAAGATTGGCTGGCCTTGTTGGGGTTCGAAGTGGTGGCGGGACGCTTTGCCTGCTATGCCCCGCCGCTCGCCAATCCGAAATGGCTCAAGCGTTTTAATTTCATGGAACCGGCGGGGGATCGCTGGTGGGCGGTGTGCGGCGGAGTATATTATCTTCAGGCCATCAAGCGCGTGCCTGGCATGCGGCTGATTAAGCCAAAATGGAACAAGGGGCTGGTCAGCAAGCTGCTGCCGGCCGCGTCCAAATTGAACAGGGGAGTGTCGCAGCACACGCAAAATGATGAGTAGAGATGGTTTGGCAGTGAGCGAGGATGTCGTGGAGATTTTTACCGACGGGGCGTGCAAAGGTAATCCCGGTGTGGGCGGTTGGGGTGCGCTGTTGCAGATCATGGGCAAGGAGCGTGAGCTGAGCGGCGGCGAAGCGCATACCACTAATAACCGCATGGAACTGATGGGCGCGATTCGCGCACTGGAGGCGTTGAAGCGCCCCTGCCGGGTGATTCTGCATACCGATTCAAAATATGTGCAGCAGGGCATTAGCGTGTGGGTACATGACTGGAAGCTGCGTGGCTGGAAGACGGCTGACAAGAAACCGGTAAAGAATGAGGACTTGTGGCGCAGACTGGATGAGCTGGCGAACAGGCATCATGTGCAGTGGGTGTGGGTCAAGGGACATGCCGGGCATCATGGCAATGAGCGTGCGGATGAGCTGGCGAACCGTGGTATAGAACAGTTGTTGAGCGAGAGCAGGCGATGAGACAAATCGTGCTGGACACTGAAACCACAGGCCTTGATCCCAAGCAGGGACACCGCGTCATCGAGCTGGCGGCAATCGAGTTGAGTAACCGCAAGATTTCCGAGCGGCGCTTCCATCGCTATTTAAATCCTGAGCGCGAGATTGACGCGGGTGCGGCTGAGGTGCATGGCCTGACGCTGGAACGGTTGCAGGACGAGCCGAAGTTTGCCGAGATTGCCCCGGCGCTGCTCGAGTTCATCAGCGGCGCAGAACTGATTATCCACAACGCGCCGTTCGATGTCGGCTTTCTCAATAAAGAACTTGAGCTGGCCGGGCTGCCCTTGCTCAACAGCCATTGCCCCAGTGTGCTCGACACGCTGAAGCTGGCCAAGGAATTGCACCCGGGCAAGAAAAATAATCTGAACGCCTTGTGCGACCGTTACCAGATCGACAAATCGCACCGCATATTGCATGGCGCCCTGCTCGATACCGAGCTGTTGGCAGAAGTTTATCTGTCCATGACACGTGGACAGGAGAGTTTGCTGGAGGAGGGTGGTGAAAGCGAAGAGCACCCCGCCATATTCTCGGCCGATATGCCGCGTCTGGAATTGCGGGTGTTGGCGGCAAGCGATGAGGAGCTGAAGCAACATACGCAGCAATTGCTTGATATCGACAAGGCCAGCAAGGGGGCTTG
>JANPNS010000318.1:0-1991 GCA_031427575.1 Gallionellaceae bacterium | reverse complement strand
TCTCGATCTGGTCGCCCTGTACAGCGATCAGAAAGGGGTCGGTGGCGCAATTACCGGCGTGGGAATTGATCTTACTGTAAAAGAAATAGGACTGCAGCTCGCTGTTCCCGTATTCCAGGGCGGCGCAGTGCAGTCGCGGGTGCGCGAAGCGCTGGCCAACCAGGAAAGGGTGCTGCAGAACCTGAATAACGCCCGGCGCAACAGCGCAATGCAAGTAAGCCAGCAATACCTCAACGTCAGCAGCGGCATTGCCCAGGTGAAGGCGTTGAAACAGGCGGTGTTATCCAGCCAGAGCCAACTGGATTCAACCATACTCGGACAGCAAGTAGGCGTCAGAACCGAGGTGGATGTGTTGAACGCCCAGCAATCATTTTATTCCGCACGGCGCGATCTTGCCCGGGCGCATTACAGCCTGCTCATGTCAAAACTGAGACTGGAAGCGGAGGTAGGCGAGCTGGATGAAGACGCCCTGATAGCGGTAAACGACATGCTGCGCTGAGGGGGCTGCCACTTCGGCTTTGCCTGATATTTTGGAGCGCATTTATGCGCGAAATTGCCTAGCCACTTTCCTTGATCCCAGCCCCATTCTCTTTTTGCCAGATAATAGCGATAGCAGTTATCACCAGTAGTAGGTAGAGAGTCTGCCTGAAGAAAACCAGCGTCTCCACCAGTCCCGACACAAACACAAAACACACCAAAGCCGCTCCCAAGATGGTTAAGCGGTGTGCTCGTAGTGTTCGGAACCAGCTCCGCAGGAGAAAGGCATAAGCCAGCAGGCCAAGCGCCCCGATCTGCATCCCAATCTCAATCCAGTCATTGTGATAGTGGTAGGTTTTAAGCCAGCCGGGCAGATCCTTGTAGAGACCGTCTTTGTAGGTTACAACAGTCTCGTCAAAATAGCGGCTTGGCATCCCGGTGCCATGACCAAACCAGGGGTGTTGGGCGATACCGTGCAGGCCCACATCCCACATGGCAAGGCGGTATCCTAGGCTGCTGTCATACTTTCCTTGCTGCGATAATTCAATATCGCTTTTAGCTTGATGCAGTCTCTGTTGAATGCCGAGGCTATTGTATGCAAAGGCTATGACCACAATGATTGTCAACACTGCAATACTAAGAAGTTTTTTGATACTTTCTATTCTGTAGCGCATGAAGATCAATAGCAACAGCGCAAGAAGCGTTGCCAGAAGTACGCCTCGCGCACCCTGATTAAACTGAAGAAACAGTAGTAAAGGTGCGGAAAACCACAATAGCAATTTTACTTTTTTATTGATGCTGGTGCTTGCCAGATAGAGTGCCAGTATCGATCCTATTCCGAACGCCGCCGAAACCCCCGTCTGGGACATTCCGGTCTGCGGAATGCCCAGCTGTCCCACAATAAACAGCTGGTTGTAGATACCCATAAACAGGACATTAGAATACCCCATAAGTGAACCGCCAATCGCCCAGGGCAAGCGACCTCTATTCAGAAGGGATAAGTAAGGAATAAAAACCAGAAGAATGGCGTATCTTCTCCAGACCTTGAACCCCGATCCAGGGTCATCACTCCAGAGAATTCCCAGCAATAGTACGGCGCAAAAAATGAGTATTGCCAATGCCAGAGGCTCTTTAATCGTCTGTCCGAATCGGCGCAGACCGCCATCCATAATCCAGGCAAAGACAACCAGGAGGATAGTGGCGTTTAAACTCAGCCCCCTGTACCACAAGGCGATGCCGAAACAGAATAGCGCAAACTTTGCCAGCATATCGCGCCACTCATAAGCACTCTGCATCGGGCTGGACGAGCCGGCTAGTTCTTCATGCATCCAAGACTCCTAGCCCGCGGCCTTCCAAGCCACATCTTATACTGACCCATCCTGCATGTTTCATACTCACAGAGTACCAAGTGAATTTATCGAGAATGAGATAATACTCGAATTCATTCACAGGAGCCGCAGGAACGCCTACAGACGCGACGACCTCAGAAATCCATCCGTAGGAGACCCTTCATG
>JANPNS010000317.1:0-2477 GCA_031427575.1 Gallionellaceae bacterium | reverse complement strand
GGTTTCCAGCGCCTCGGCATTTTTTATCAGCACGCCCGCCAACGCGCCGCGCCCGGTGCCGACCATGATGGACATCGGCGTGGCTAATCCTAATGCACAAGGACAGGCGATGATCAGCACCGCCACCGCGTTGACGATGGCATGTGCCAGGCGCGGCTCCGGCCCCCAGATGCCCCATACCGCCAGCGTGGCGAGCGCGACCGCTATCACCACCGGGACGAAATAGCCCGATACTGTGTCAGCCAACCGCTGGATCGGCGCGCGCGAACGCTGCGCCTCGCTCACCATGCGCACGATCTGCGCGAGCAGCGTGTCGGCGCCGACACGCTCGGCGCGCATCAACAAACTGCCCGTGCCATTCATCGTGGCGCCGATCAGCCGCGCGCCCGTAGTTTTTTCCACCGGGATGGATTCGCCGGTGACCATGGATTCGTCCAGCGCGCTCGCACCTTCCAGCACCGCGCCATCCACCGGTACTTTCTCGCCGGGGCGCACGCGCAGCACGTCGCCCGGCTGCACTTGCTCCAGAGGGATGTCTTCCTCGTTGCCGTCAGCGCGCACGATGCGTGCGGTCTTGGGCGCGAGACCGAGCAGTAGTTTGATCGCGGCGCTGGTCTGGCTGCGCGCGCGCAATTCCATTACTTGGCCTAGCAGCACCAGCGCCATGATCACCGCCGCCGCCTCGAAATACACTGGCACCGTGCCCATCATGCTGCGCATCGCGGGTGGAAATATGCCCGGCAGCAGCATCGCCACCACGCTGTATGTCCACGCCACGCCGACACCGAGCGCGATCAGGGTGAACATGTTGAGGTGGCGGTTGACCAGCGAGGCCCATCCGCGCTGGAACACCGGCCAGCCTCCCCACAACACTGCCGGTGTCGCCAGCGCGAATTCCAGCCATTGCAGCGCCGTCATAGAAATGGATTCCGGTAAGGCATGCGGCACCAGTTCGGCACCCATCGCGATGACGAATACCGGCAAAGCCAGCGCTGTGCTGATCCAGAAACGCTGCGTCATGTCGCGCAATTCCGCATTGTCTTCCGCCGGAGCATCGCGCGGTTCCAGCGCCATGCCGCAGATCGGGCAATTGCCCGGCTCGCTGCGCACTATTTCGGGATGCATCGGGCAGGTATACTCGACAGCTCCCGACATGAGCGGAGTTTCTGGCTCCAAAGCCATGCCGCACTTCGGACAACTTCCCGGCCCAAGCTGGCGGACTTCCGGATCCATCGGGCAGATGTACATCACGCTGCTGAGAACAGGCGCGGATTGTGTGGGTTGTGGATTAAGGTATTTTTCCGGGGTCGCCTGAAACTTGGCCATGCACTTCGGATTGCAAAACAAATAAGTCTTGCCCTGATGCACATGACGAAGCTTGGTGTCGGGCGACACGGTCATGCCGCATACGGGATCTTTGATGGTGTCCATAAACTATCCTTTCAGTTGTGATTGTGGGCAGGCGCTTGGAAGGATATTGCGGGATCTTGCGGCTGCATACATTTGGCTTCCACCATTTCACGCAAGGTGGTCTCCTCCGCCAAAAATGCCTGCACCGCCAGCGGGTCGAATTGTATTCCGCTCATTTTTACGATTTCATCGCTTGCCTGGTCATATGATCCAGCTTTACGATAAGGGCGGTCAGAAGTGATCGCATCCAGGGTATCGATCACGGCAAACAGTCTCGCACCCAAACAGATCTGTTCACCTCGTAGCCCATGCGGATAACCGCTGCCATCGAAACGCTCCTCATGGCTGAGCACGATTTCAGCAGCCTTTTCCATGCCAGGAATCTGCGAGACAATGCGGTATCCCTTTTCGGGATGAGTCCGCATTTCCATCCATTCATCTTCATTGAGCGCATCATGTTTCAACAAAATCGCATCCGCAATCCCGATCTTGCCTATGTCGTGCAGCAGGGCGCCCCAGTAAATCTGGCGCAATTGCTCGGCATCTGCGGTGAATCGGCGCGCCAACACCAGGGTATGACAGGCCGCCCGTTTGGAGTGAGCGCCGGTTTCATGCTCGCGGATATCCAAAGCCCCGGCCAGCGCCTCGGCGAAAGCCGCATTTGCCCGTTCTAAAACATCTGCCTCTACGTTCATGTTACCCACTCAATACTGGGAGCGCACGCTTCCGGGTTAACTTGCGTTTTACAAACCGGGCCAGTATTCATGGCATTCCCTCCGCTGCACGCTTCGCGAATCAACTTGACAGCGCTTCCGCGCTCAGCATGATGATCTCGATTTCCTCGATAATTTCTTCCTGGCGCAGCGCGTTGTAGCGCAGCCGTAATTTTGCTTCGTCCTTTTCCAAGCGGCGGATGGCGCTGTCCATGTGCTCCAGCCGCTTGCGGTTTTCCGCCATCAGCGAAGCGTAAAAAACTTCGTGCAGCGCGGCGTATAAATACTGGTCGGTAAGCTGCGACAAGAACTGCGCCGGCTCCAGATTGAGTAAAGGCGCATGGGAATAAACCG
>JANPNS010000316.1:0-4797 GCA_031427575.1 Gallionellaceae bacterium | reverse complement strand
CCTGGTGATCCAATTCACTGATCGGTATTTCCCGTGGGTCAGTATGCACAACGCGCAATTCCAGGATTTTCTTTTCGGCTCTGGCTACCCCCTCTTTCGCATCGGCAATCTCGATTTTGATGTCCTGATGCTCAAGGGAATTCCGGGTCGTCTTTAATTTTTTAGTCAGGTCTTCTATTTTCTTGCGGTAATCAGCAATGGCTTCCTGTTCAATTGGAATATCGCGCTGCTCATGTGCCTTCTGGAAAATATCGTTTACTCTCTGGGCGCGTATTACCCGCACTTTCTCCAGACCCGGTATCTCGAGACGAATCGCATCGAACATCTCGAAACGGGCGTCCATTTTTCCCTCTTTCATCAGGGTATTCATTGATACGCGTACCGTTTCGGCCAGCAACACCGACCAGCGCTCTATTTCTTTGACAGAGGTCTGCCGTGTGTTGTAGATCGAGAGCAACAGATCCGCAGCCATGAAGATAATCAGGATGGCACCAATCGTGAGGGTCAACTTTAAATTTAGCTTGTTAATTTTCTGCAGCATATGCTTCCCTGTTCAACTCACGGTATATGTGTCATTGCCCGAGACGGGATCACTAATGAACTCCCACACTAGGGGTAATCCGGTGAAAAGAGGTGCGTGCTTTTTTCATCCTGTCCTCAAATATGAATTCATATTTTGGATCCATCGCTCTCGTCAACGGCATATCTTTGTGCTCATGACAGTTCTCGCACACCTTGTCGCCAAGGGTGGCGTAAGTCTGTCCTGCGGCGCGCACTTCATCCCGCTTGAAATCCAACATCATTCTCTTGTGGATTTCCCGGTACTCCTTGCCGGGGCCGTGGCACATTTCACAACCGACGCCAGCCAGATCCGGGGTCGATTCAATATTCTGAAAACCGCCATCCAGCTTATAACCTGTGGCATGACATCGAATGCATTTCTCATCCTTCTGGAAATTTTTTTCCGGGTCCAGATTACCCCTGCGCTTTTCGGCGGGTTTTCTGCCTGCCGCCAACAACTCGAACGCCTTGGCATGGCGGCTGCGCTGCCAGTCCAAAGCCTCGGCCTTGTGGCAGCCGACACATCCCTTGTTACCGACAAACGCTGGCGCCGCCCAGCCTTTTTCTGCAAACGTAAGAGGGAAGCAAATAATGGCTGCTTGAACAATACCTGAAATTTTAATTTGCATGATTTTACCCAATATAGAGAGTTCGCAGATGGGCTCTGCCAGGAAGTTGCAAACTACTGCGCTGGTCAGCCGTCGCTCGTGACATTAGTTATACACCCTGCTAAAAATGATAATTAAGTGCCGTGGTCAGCAGCATCACCCGGTACGGCGCGGCTGAACCGCTTAATGTCAGAATATCCGGAACAGCGGCTGATCCAGGGGGGAAGCCATCAGTCGCCCAATCCTCGGTTCGGTAGAATTCTAGCATGGCACCCAGCCGGACACTCAGGTTGTCGCGCACACTGTAAGTTCCAGTCAGGTCGACCGTCTGACGCACGCTCTTCAGCGTTGGCATGTTGATTGGAGTGGTGTTGACGGAATTCGGATTGGCTCCATCCGGATTAGCAGTGAAGCTGATGTCGGTATTGATGTTGGCGTAGGCATAACTGAAGCGCACAGGGAGACTATCGTCCATAAAGCTCAGCGTGATGTTGACCCCTACCGTGTCAATCGCATCCCGATTGTGTGACGACCAATCATTGACCGGGTCGGACGATTGGGCGGCCTTGCTGAACGCATAATAGGCCCGGCTGGCCTGCTGCCATATCATGCTCTGCCGGGTGAAATAGAACGACCAGGAGGAGGTTTCGTCTGGGGTTAAGGTCGCATCCAGCGTGACGTTTTTGATCTCCCGTTCCTGCAATCCGAATTGGGAAGCGTTGTACTTTTCACCATTGCGATTGGCATTCAGCCCTATAGCCAAGTCTGATCGGGGCAGCAGAGTCACTCCAAGCCCCTGGCGAGCGCTGTCGCGGTCGGCAATGTCATATTGGCGCATCGCTGGCAGGTTGTCGAAGTACTCGCCAGGCGTCAGGGTTGCAAGATATTGGCTGGTGTGCGCATTTTCGTACACGCGCTTATGGTCGTACCCGTCCGCACGTTTCCGACCTTGTGCCAGATCCAGGAAGACCGTCGCCCCCTCGTCCCAGCGTTTGTTCAGCCTGGCTGAATGGATATGCTCGGTAGTAGAATTTACCGCCCGGTAGCGATATTCCTTTTGGTCACGATCGTATCCCAGCTTGAGGGTTGTGCCCTTACCTAAATAATATGAACCGTCGAGTTTAAACTGATCCCGGCTGGTGTCAGACGGCAGGTTGTAGCGCGCCGCAGAAGAATCCACCGGCACCTGATTGCCGCCGTCATTCACCACCAACTGGTACACGTCGCGTGGCGTCTGGTTATCCGTAACATAACGCCGGTAACCGGCATGCAACGATAACGCAGAGAGCGGCTGAGTGGTCATATCCAGTTTATACAAGGTGGTGTCAATACGCGCGTTAGCCGAGCCTCTTGGCATAGGCGTCGAAATCGAGGATACGGAATTGATGGTGTAAGGCAAAAAAGCCTCGTTCTGCGTCATCGTCCCGCGTTCGAACAACGCCGACAAGCGCGTGCTGGTAGCCAACCTGAAACTGCTGCTCAGAGATAGTCGCTGGTGCTGGTTATCCGGCGGCAACGAATTGCGCCCCTGGTCGGGATAGGGATTTGGATTGGCGCCGGTAAAGGGATTATCCCAGGTCAGCGAAGCGTCGTTATTGCTGAAACGGGAATAGTAATACTCAAGATTGGCCTGGCCGCGTTCTCCGGTCCAATCAAACCCGGTGCGGAATTCATCGGTCTGGTAATTCACCGGCTCGGGCAGAACCATGCTTTGCGGCCCTATGTTATCGTCCCGAAAAAGCGTGCCCGTTGATTTGATTCCATTCTTGAGGTAACGCCGCAAGGAGAATGTCAGTCCGAAATTCTGATCCAGCTTAAAGGCGAAACTGCCATCGCCTTCCTTGCGTTTGGTGCCGAGATCTACAGTCTTCATATTCGCGGCCAGATCTGTCATGCCTGTCGTGTCTGAAGACCGGGTAAAGCCCGGCGGCAGAGTCAGTGTCGCCCCCCCGGCACCGTTGAACGGAGTCTGGCTGGTGTTGGACAGCAGGTTGCCCAGTTCGCTATAGCCGAAATGGAGCTTATATTTTCCCATAGTCCCGCCATCAAAATTAAAACTCCGATTATCCAGCCCGACATCATCCACCTTCAAATTCCAGTAGCGGCGCCCGCTTTGCGATTGAATGCTGGCAGCGGCTATCACATATACCTGGTCATCGTTCACCCCGGTAAACTTGCCGAACTGCGTAGCCTTGCCAGACTCACTGTTATTCACTACAGCCAGTCCGAACAGATAATCTCCCCGTATTTGACTTGGCTGCCTGACTTTGCGGGGTGCCAGGACAGTAGATGGTCGGCCTTGATACTGCGCAGCCCCTGCCTTATCCCCTTCTGACGCAGACACCGATTCCGGCAATACTGCGGGCGAGCTTTGCGCATACACGGATTGCCCCGTTGCGATAGACACTATCAACGCTACCAGCAAGCCACGACAAGCTCGGTCAAAGTCCATGAATGTAACATTCTGACTATGCATGGTCAGCGCTGTAAGCGCGCTCCAGATGGATGGTTCGACCCGTGTATCTGCCCGTGACAGTTGATACAGGATTTTCCAACCAGGCGTATCGGCTCGCCGCTTCCACTGCCGCCGGGCAAACTGCCCGCACTATAGAGCTGGCTGGGATGGTAGGAATTGGAATGACAGTTCTGACACAGGTATGGCAGCCGGATCTTGAGGAAATTTGCGTTCGCCGTGCCATGCGGGTCGTGACAATTGGCGCAATTTTCACGCACCGGGGCATGTTCCCACAGGAAAGGGCCGCGCTTCTCTGAATGACAACCATAGCAAGTCTCGTTGACTGAGGCAGCTTTCAACAAGCTCGGCCCCTTGCCGCCGCCGTGCGGGTCGTGGCACTTGGCGCATTCTTTCGAGCCATCTCCGCGCGGCATCATCGGGTTTCTGGTATGACTCAGCTGCGCACGTTTGGTTTGATGGCAGGTCAAGCAGATGCCCGGTCGTATGGTATCCCCGGCAGCATGCGGATTATGGCAGTCGGCGCAGCTCACCCCACCCATATCATGGGCGCTACCCAGCCAATTGGCGTGGGTTTTGCTATTGTTGTGGCAAGCAAGGCAGGGACGGTTCTTGTCTGCGGGCGCGGTATTTTTATTCTTGAAGGATTCTATTTTCTTTGAGCCAGTGTAATCGTCCAGACCCACCACCTCGATATGTCCCGCTCCCCCGCCGTGACAGGACTGACAGCCCGCCAGCGCATCGCCATAAAACGCGCGGCCATGAGTGCTCGCCCTGAAAGTCTGCATCGAAATTTTATGACATCCTATGCACATTGCGTCATCTATTCGAGCCTCTTCCGCCCATGATTTGATTGGCTGTGCCCAAAACAGTATTGCCAGTAAAAGGGAAATTAAAATTCGGTTCATGCAAGTCCTGAGATTGGCCGTGATAGATGTGCCAGGGTGAGCTGATTATTATATTCCCGATGGACACCCCTGTCCCACCAGGCAGCCATCATACCAAGATACTGCAGGGCACCTCTATTAATCCAAACTCCGTCGTGATACGGCGTTGCTCAAGAAATTTTAACGCTTACATATCAAACATATGCGGCGCGCTAAAATTTCTTTCGCGCCTTGTCTCACTTAGGATTTTGAATTAATAGAGGTGCCC
>JANPNS010000315.1:0-16617 GCA_031427575.1 Gallionellaceae bacterium | reverse complement strand
TCGCCATGCGTGCCACCCAGAAGAAGATGATGTCGAACCCGGTGACCAGCACTGAAGAGGGCAGATATTTTTGCAGGAATAAATTCCGCTCGTCCTTTGCTTTATCGCCAGTCCAATCCAGCGTGGAGAATGGCCACAGCGCGGAAGAGAACCAGGTGTCGAGCACGTCATCGTCGCGTTTGAGCTTTCCCGTGTAACCATCGGCCTTGGCCAAAGCGTAGGCTTCTTCCTCGCTATGCGCGACATAGGGTACTTGTTCCGCAGTAAATTCCGCTGGAAACCACGCCGGAATTTGATGCCCCCACCACAATTGGCGTGAGATGCACCAGTCCTGAATGTTGTTCAGCCACTGGTTGTAGGTGTTGACCCAGTTCTCCGGGTGGAATTTAATTTCTCCGCTTGCTACGCATTGCAGCGCCTGTTCGGTAATGGATTTTCCTTCCTTGCCCGGCTTGCTCATCGCAACAAACCACTGGTCGGTGAGCATGGGTTCGATCACAACGCCAGTGCGGTCGCCACGTGGCACTTTGAGTTTGTGCTTCTCAGTTTTTTCCAGTAGGCCGACGGTATCGAGATCTGCAACTATTTTTTTGCGTGCAGCAAAACGATCCATGCCTACATACTTGCTTGGGAGTGCATAAGGCTCAGCCAAGAATGTATTCATGTGTACGCCATCGTGATAGCCGCCGTCACCTTGTGTGCGGATGTCGTATGAGCCATCTGGGTTTAATCGTAAAGGGAAAGATGAACCGGGGACCATAATGCGTTCGGCATAGGATCGAATTGTTCCATTTAATTCAAGCACATTGACTAATGGCAGTTTGTTGCGAGCCCCCACAGCGTAGTCGTTAAAATCATGTGCAGGCGTAACCTTCACGCAACCTGTACCGAATTCTTTGTCCACATAATCATCGGCAATAATACGGAGAGGGCGGTTGCATAGCGGCAGCATGACATGCTTGCCGATGAGGTGCTTGTAACGTTCGTCTTCTGGATGCACCATCACTGCGACGTCGCCAAGCATGGTTTCGGGGCGGGTGGTAGCTACGGTCAGATGAGTCAGGCCATGCACGGTATCGGGCTCGGCCAGCGGATAGCGAATGTGCCACATGAAGCCATCTTCTTCTTCCTGCACCACTTCCAGATCAGACACTGCCGTTTGTAGTTGCACGTCCCAATTGACTAAACGCTTGCCGCGATAAATCAAGCCTTCGTGGTACAGGCGCACAAAGGTTTCGGTGACGGTTTTGTTTAAACCGGGATCCATCGTGAAGCGTTCGCGCGACCAGTCGGGTGAGGTGCCGAGGCGGCGCATCTGGCGGGTGATGGTGTTGCCGGAATATTCTTTCCACTCCCACACTTTGTCGATGAATTTTTCACGGCCCAGGTCGTGGCGCGAAATGCCTTGCGCATCCAACTGGCGTTCCACCACAATTTGCGTGGCGATGCCGGCATGATCGGTGCCCGGCTGCCACAGCGTGTTATCGCCGCACATGCGGTGATAGCGGGTCAGCGCATCCATCAGCGTCTGGTTAAAACCGTGCCCCATGTGCAGCGTACCGGTGACATTGGGCGGCGGCAACAGGATGCAGAAGTTGTCGGATTTGTTCTGGTCCAGTCCGGCTTGAAAATAGCCGGATTCTTCCCACTCGGGATACCAGCGCGCTTCGATGTCTTTCGGGTCAAAACTTTTGGTGAGTTCCATTTTAATTGTTTCTGTGAGGCTTGAAAGCCTGTCCTGAGCTTGTCGAAGGAGGCGGGATTATACAGGCGGTGGGCACGTCTTTGTGCCCACGCGGAAATATCCGCCGATGGCCGCGTGGGCACAAAAAAACGTGTCCACAACTGTGGCTAAAAAGTAGGATGGGTGGAGGCCGTAAGGCCGCAACCCATCAACCCCGATGGGTTACGCTACGCTTCACCCATCCTACCAAGTGCCGGGGAACAGGGCGATTATGGCGGGTGTTCGCGGTCCAGTGCGGTGCGGATCAAATCGGGCAGGCTGGTTTGCACATCCTGCAGCAGTGTGTCGAAATGCTGCGTGAGTTTTGCGCGCAGTAAAGTTTCCAGTTGCGGCGCGATCTGCTTTGCCAGTTGCTGACACTGCGCATCAGATAAGGGCGCAGATTCTTCAACATGAATTTCGGTGAGCGTGGGAATGTCTGTCATATCTGCGTCCACCGTTTCGGTTAGCACCGGAACGGGGGAGGGATTTATTTTTTTTGGCGGAGGGGACATGGTTATTTTTTTGGCAAATCGCTTAGGTCAAAGTGGCGCATTTCGTAGCCGCGGTCGCGGTAAAAGCCGAAGCGTTCGCGTCCCAGCCGCGCGTCTTCTTCGTCCTTGCCGACTATTTCGATGACGCGCTCGAAGCGGCTAAAGAACGGCGCGCATTCGTTATGTAAGCTGATTAACAATTCGTGATGCGGGAATTTGTCACTGCCTCGATTCAGCACCACCGGCATTTGTCCGGCTTCTTCGGCATCGCTGCGGCAGTGCGGGATAAAAGCGGTGGCAGGGTAATGCCAGAGTAATTTATCCAGGGCATCATTGGTCGCTGCATCGGGCGCGCTGAGTATCACGCGCACGCCTTTCTGCATCGCCTTGTAGCTCAACTGGCAGGCGGTGCGCAGCTTGTCTTTCGAGCCAGTGTAGAAATCAATCTTGGTCATGATGAAAAAACAATTTGGCCACAGAGAGCACAGAGTACACAGAGAAAGCCATCCGTTTTTCTCTCTGTGCTCTCTGTGCTCTCTGTGCTCTCTGTGCTCTCTGTGGCTAGAATCATTTGCTGTTGGCTCGGTTAACTAAATATTGAGTGAGCAGCGGCACGGGCCGCCCGGTTGCGCCCTTTTCCTTGCCGGATTTCCACGCCGTACCGGCAATGTCGAGATGCGCCCAGCGGTATTTTTTGGTGAAACGCGACAAGAAGCAGGCAGCGGTGATGCTGCCGCCGGCGCGACCGCCGATGTTTTGCATGTCGGCGAAATTGCTGTCCAGTTGCGGTTGATATTCTTCCCACAGCGGCATGTGCCAAGCGCGATCCTGCGTTTGTTCGCCCGCAGCCAGCAGCTCTTGCGCCAGCTTGTCCTGATTGCTGAACAAGCCGCTGGCGACGTGTCCCAGTGCAATGACGCAGGCGCCAGTCAGCGTGGCGATGTCGACCACCGTGTCAGGCTCAAATTTGGCCGCGTAAGTCAGCGCATCGCACAAAATAAGGCGGCCTTCGGCATCGGTATTGAGGATTTCTATGGTCTGCCCGGACATGCTGGTGACGATGTCGCCCGGCTTGGTGGCTGTGCCGCTGGGCATGTTGTCGCAACTGGGGATAATGCCGACCACATTCAACTTGAGTCCCATCTCGGCAGCTGCCTGCAGGGTGCCCAGCACGCTGGCCGCGCCGCACATGTCGTATTTCATTTCATCCATATCGGCTCCCGGCTTGAGCGAGATGCCGCCGGAGTCAAAGGTGATGCCTTTGCCGACCAGTACGATGGGTTTTTGTTTCTTGTCGCCACCGCAGTATTCCAGCGTGATCAGCTTGGCCGGTTCGGCGCTGCCCCGGGTGACTGACAGCAGCGAACCCATGCCGAGCTTTTGCATGTCCTTTTCTTCCAGCACGGTGGCCTTGAGTGATTTGTGTTTCTTGGCTAATGCGATGGCTTGCTGCGCCAGATAAGTGGGAGTGCACACATTGCCTGGCAAGTTGCCTAAATCCTTGGCCAACACCATGCCGCGCGCAATCGCCACGGCCTGGGTGAGTGCTGTTGTAAGCGTAGTGTTTGGTTTTGCGGCGATCAGGCCGAACTGAATTTTGCTCAGGGTCACTTTTTCTTTTTCCGGCTTGCTTTTTAGGCGGTCAAAGCGATAGCTTGTTTCGTATGCGGCCAGCACGGCCTGGCTTATGCACCAGGCCTGTCCTGAGCTTGTCGAAGCGGCACTGTCGCGGCCTGCAACGGGCAATTCAGCCAGATACAACAGCGCATCTTTTGCGCCTGTGGCCTGCAGTGCTCGCATTGCGGCGCGGGCACAATCGCGATATTGGCGTACCCCGAACTCTTCACGCTTGCCCAGCCCGACCAGCAACACCCGTTGGCACAGGGTGTTGGGCACATTGTGCAACAGCAGGGTGGTCGCGGTTTTGCCGCGCAAGTCGCCGCGCGCAATGAGGTCACTGAGAGCGTGCTTGGAAAACTTGTCCAGGGCTTGCGCCGCGTCCGACAGCTTGCCGTCCTTAAATACCCCCACTACCACACAGCCGCTGTGCTGTTTTTCCGGACTGCCTTGTTTTATGCTAAATTCCACTCGTATCCCCTTTATGGTTTCTTGTTTTACACACAATGCCGGATTATCCGCAAACTCCTGCTTATCTGCAAACCCTTGGGCAAAAGTCAAAGCCATTGCGCCCGGAATCGTGGCGCGGGGGCATCTTTCACCAGGCGTTAGTGCGCGAATTTTCCGGCACAGGTTTGTTTGTATTCGCCATCCTGCTGGGCATCGTTGTATTCACCCAGTTGATCCGGTTGCTTGGCGATTCGGTCAGCGGTGTCCTGGCGGTGGAAGGCGTGCTGGCGTTGCTGGGTTTCAGCGCCCTGGGCTACCTGCCCGTGCTGCTTTCTCTTAGCCTGTTCCTGTCGGTGTTGCTGGCCCTGTCGCGCGGCTATCGCGACAGCGAGATGGGGGTGTGGTTCTGTTCCGGCATCGGGTTGACGCGCTGGATACGCCCGGTGCTGTGGTATGCGCTGCCGGTGGTGGGTGTGATTGCGCTATTGAGCCTGGTGCTGTCGCCATGGGCATGGTCCAAGGCGGATGAATTCAGGCGCAGGCTGGATAGCCGCGATGAGCTGTCTGCCGCCACCCCCGGCATATTCCGCGAATCCAAACAGGCTGACCGGGTATTCTTTATCGAAAACGTGGAGATGGGCCACAACCGTGTGGGCAATATTTTCGTGCAATCGGTGCAGCATGGCAAAATCGGCACCATGGTGGCTCAGCAGGGGTTGCAGGAAATCGCGCCCAACGGGGATCGCTTCCTGGTGTTGCTGAATGGCAGGCGTTATGAGGGCTCACCCGGCAAGCATGACTTCAGAATCGTCCAATTCGAGCGCTATGCCATGCGCATCAAGGAAGCAGAAATCAAGCCGGGGTACGTCCGTCCAAAATCCAGGTCTACCCTGTATTTGCTTCAGAACCCGGAGAGCTGGAACACATCCGAATTGCAGTGGCGGCTGGGATTGCCGATCAGCGCGCTGATCATGGTATTGCTGGCCATCCCGATGAGTTTCGTCAATCCGCGTGCCGGACGTTCCTTCAATCTCATTATGGCGCTGGTGATATACATGCTGTACAGCAACCTGATCGGCATAACCAACACCTGGGTAGGGCAGGGCAAGATGAGTCCGGCTGCCGGATTGTTGGGTATTCATGGGCTGATGTTGGTGCTGCTGATTCTGTTGTTTTATCGCAGGTTGTCGATGTTTTCCTGGCGGCGGTTGGCGGGATGAAACTGCTGACCCGTTATTTGGCCCGCGAGATTTACGCCAGCATCGCGCTGGTATTTGCCGCCTTGCTGATGTTGTTTGCTTTTTTTGACCTGATAGGGGAACTGGGCGCGCTGGGCCGCGGCGACTACCACCTGGGTTACATGTTGCTGTTTGTGCTGTTGACCATGCCCGGTCTTATCTACCAGTTGTTCCCGGTGGCGATTCTGATCGGCACCATCTTTGCGCTGGCGCAAATGGCGGCGCATTCCGAGCTGGTCGTGTTCCGTACTGCGGGTGTATCGCTGCGGCAGATGGTGGGTGCCTTGTTCAAGATCGGAATTCCCCTGGTGCTGTTGAGTTATCTGTGCGGCGAGATAATTGCGCCGCCCAGCGAACGCCTGGCCCAAAAGCTGCGGCTCAAGGCGCAGAACGCAGAGGTGTCGCTGAAAGAATTCCGCTCCGGGGTGTGGGTGAAGGATGAGCGCAGTTTCGTGAATGTCAGGAATGTGCTGCCGGACACCTCGCTGCTGAATATCAGCATTTATGAATTTGATGAGAGCTACCATCTGAATTCCATTACCGTCGCAAAGCGCGCGGTCTTTGTGGAAAAAAACCGCTGGCAATTGGACGAGGTGATGCAGACTCTTTTTAGTGATCAAGGTACAACAGTGAACAACCGGGCCAGCATGGAATGGCGCTCGGTGCTCAATCCCGACATTCTGAGTGTGCTGCTGGCGGCGCCGGAGCAGATGTCGGCCTGGAATCTTTATCAGTACATCCAGCATCTGCGGGATAACCGCCAGAAGACCGCGCGCTATGAAATAGCCATGTGGAATAAGCTGGTATTCCCCCTGGCAGTGCTGGTGATGCTGCTGCTGGCGCTGCCGTTTGCCGCGCAGCAGCGGCGCGAGGGCGGCGTCAGCGGAAAAATATTCCTGGGTATCGTGTTGGGGTTGGTGTTTCACTTTGTGGGCCAGTTGTTTGCCCGGCTGGGTGCGCTCAACGAGTGGCAACCCGTGCTGAGCGCAACGGCGATGCCCCTGTTTTTCCTGTTGCTGGCAACGGTGATGCTATGGTGGACCGAAAGACGTTAGGGCACCTCTAAAAATCCAAACTCCGTCGCGATGCTGCGTTGCTCAATAAATTTTAACGCTTACATATCAAACATATGCGGCGCGCTAAAATTTATTTCGCGCCTTGCCTGGCTTAGGATTTTGAATTTTTAGAGGTACCCGTTAGCAACGAAGACCGAAAAATGAGCGCGAATAGAAAAGTTGCGGTAAACCCGGTATTTTCTTACTCAGTAGAAGGCGCCTCTAAAAATTCAAAAAATCGCGCTCCGACTTCCTTAGGTCTCTCAACATTCAAATCTAGGGTTTTACCTGCCTTTGTCACACGGGCGGCGATGTGGTCTAATCGCGACCATGAAATTCCCTTTCAAAACCGTTGCCCTGATCGGCAAATACAAGACGCCGGAAATTACCGAGCCGCTGTTGCGGCTGGCCGCGTTTCTTTCCGGGAAAGGTATCGCCGTTGTGGTGAATAGCCGCACCGCTGAAAACTTCAGCCAGCACCCTTACCAGGAAATTCCTCTGGAGCAGATGGGCGACAAAGTCGATCTGGCGGTAGTGATGGGCGGCGACGGCACCATGCTCAATATCGTGCGAACTTTAGCTCCCTTTGGGGTGCCGCTGGTGGGCGTGAACCAGGGGCGGCTGGGCTTTCTGACCGACATCTCGCTCGACACCATGCTACATACTCTGGGTGCGATGCTGGAGGGAAAGTTTGTCACCGAGCAGCGCATGTTGCTGTCTGCGCAAATTTTACGCGGCGATGTTGAGGTATTCAAATCGCTGGCGTTCAACGAAGTGGTACTGCATCGCGGCAATATCAGCAGTATGATCGAGTTCGAGGTGCGCATCGACGGCGAATATCTCTACAATCAGCGCGCCGACGGGCTGATAGTGGCTACGCCCACCGGTTCTACCGCTTATGCGCTGTCTGCGGGTGGACCCATAGTCCATCCTTCGCTTGACCTGATAGTGCTGGTGCCGGTGTCCCCGCATACTTTGAGTAACCGTCCCATCGTAGTGAAGAGTGAATCCGTGGTGGAAATACTTCCGCTCAGTAACAGCGAGGTGCGTATCCGCTGCGACAGTCACAGCTATTTTGATTTGCAAGCGAATGACAAGGTGGTGGTGACCCGATATGCCCAGTCGGCTTGTCTGCTGCATCCGGTTGGGCACAGCTATTACCATACTCTGCGCGAAAAATTGTTGTGGAATAAAACGCCATAATGCTCAAGTTTTTAAGCTTACGCGATTTCGTTATCGTTGAGTCACTCGAACTCAATTTCGCTGCCGGGTTCACCGCGCTGACCGGTGAGACCGGTGCCGGGAAGTCCATCCTGATTGATGCCTTGTCACTGGCGCTGGGCGAGCGCGGCGACGCGGACATGGTGCGCAACGGTTGTGAACGTGCCGAAATCAGCGCGGAATTCGACACCTCCCGCTTGCCCCACTTGCAAATCTGGTTGCGCGAACAGGAACTGGAAGGGGATGCAGACGTTTGCTTGTTGCGCCGTGTGTTGGATGCCACAGGTCGTTCGCGCGGCTTCATTAATGGGCGCAGTGCCACGCTGCAACAGATGCGCGAGGCGGGCGATCATTTGCTCGACATACATGGCCAGCACGCGCACCAATCCTTGTTGCGCCCAGACTCTCAGCGCGAATTGCTGGACGGTTATGCCGGATTGATGCGCGAGGCGGAAGCGCTGGCGGGATTGTTCCGCGACTGGCAAACCCTCCACCGCCGCCGCACACAACTGGAGCAAAACGCCGAAGCGGTGGCGGCCGAGCGTGAACTGTTGCTGTTTCAGCGGCGCGAGCTGGAGACACTGAAGTTTACCGTCGCGGAATGGAGCGAATTACAGGCAGATCATGCGCGCCTGTCGCACGCCGCCGGTTTGCTGGAGACCGCGCAGTTCGGTGTGGAAGTATTGAGCGAAGCCGACACCGCTTGCCTGGCGCAGTTGAATGCGCTGGTCACCCGCTTGCGCGCCGGGCTGGAATTCGACGCCTCATTGCAGGACACGCTGGCCATGCTGGAAAGCGCGCAGAACGATATACAGGAGGCGGTGTATGCGCTGCGCCATTACCAGCAGAAATTGGACGCCGACCCACAACAATTGCGCGAGCAGGAACAGCGCATGACGGCCATCGTCGATGCGGCGCGTAAATATCGCGTAACGCCGGAGCAGTTGCCCGAAGCCTTGCAGCGCATCGTTGCGCGTTTGGAGGAACTGGGCGGCGATGCCGACATGGACGCACTGGCCAAGCAGGAAACGGCAGCGCGTGAATTGTATCTGGCCGCCGCAAAAAAACTGGGTGCCGCGCGCAAAAAAGCGGCGGCAAAACTGTCGCAGGAAATTACCGCCGCCATGCAGACTTTGGCCATGCAGGGTGGCAGCTTTGCCGTGGCACTGACCACGCTGGCAGCAGGCAATGTACATGGTCTGGAAGTAGTGGAATTTCAGGTGGCGACCAATTCCGGCACGTCATTGCGAGGCCTGGCGAAAGTCGCTTCCGGCGGCGAATTGTCGCGCATCAGCCTGGCGATACAGGTCGCCGCCAGCCAGGTGGCCAGCGTGCCTACGTTGATTTTTGACGAGGTGGACAGCGGCATCGGCGGGCGCGTGGCGGAAATTGTCGGTGCCTTGCTCAAGCGCCTGGGGCAGCGCCATCAAGTGATGTGCGTCACCCATTTGCCGCAGGTGGCGGCGATGGCAGATGCGCAATGGCAGGTGAGTAAATCCTTGCGTGGTGGTGCCGCCCTGAGTACCATCTCTGTACTCACGCAGACCGAGCGAGTTGAGGAGCTAGCGCGCATGTTGGGCGGGGTAAAAATTACCGAGACCACGCGCAAGCATGCTGCGGAAATGCTGGGCTTGTCGGCTTGAGTTATGATGCCGCAGTTTTATAACCAAGGTTTCCCATGCGCATTAATGTTTCCGTAAGATATTACGATCTTTCCCTCTCCCGCCGCACTGTCGTGCGTCGGCTTCTCCCCGATGGAGCGGCAATAATAGTCCCCTCTCCCTTGGGGAGAGGGTATGCACTAATGGCAAAGTCATCCACAATAAATTTTGTCAACTTCATTACGTTATTCATCGTTTCACTGTTGCTGGCCTCGTGCAGCGGCATATCCAAACTACCCTCTTTTACCCCGCACAAGATAGAGATCAACCAGGGCAATCTGATTACGCCGGAGATGCGCCGCAAGCTCAAGCTGGGCATGTCGCGTTCACAAGTGCGCGCCCTGCTGGGCACGCCGCTGATTACGGATGCCTTTCACGCCAATCGCTGGGATTATGCCTATCGCCTGGAGCAAAACAACAAGCTGGTTGATCAGCAGCGCATGGTGCTGTATTTTGAAGGTGAAAACTTGGCGCGTATTGATGATAGCAACATGCCAGCGCTACCCCCGGAGGAATCGCCGGTGGCGGTTGACCCGGCCAGCAAGAAATAGCCCCAAGCAAAGGAGTAACGATGAAAAAAATAAAAGTGGCGATTGCCGGATGCAGCGGACGCATGGGCCGCACCTTGCTGGAAAACGTGTTGCAGTCGGATGATCTGGTGCTGCACGCCGCGCTGGAACACACAGCCAGCGCGCAACTGGGGCAGGATGCCGGTGCCTTGATAGGCAACGCATGTGGCATAAAAATCACGGCCGATGTGGCGGCTGCCGTGAAGGGCGCGGATGTGCTGATCGATTTTACCCGCCCGGAAGGCACGCTGCATCACCTCGAAGTATGCAAAAAACTAGGCGTGAACATGGTCATCGGCACCACTGGCTTTAATGCTCAGCAAAAAGCACAGTTGGGAGCGGCGACACAACACATCGGCATCGTGTTTGCGCCCAATATGAGCGTGGGCGTCAACCTCACTTTCAAGCTACTGGAAATGGCAGCTAAGGTATTGAACCACGGCTATGACATCGAAATCATCGAAGCGCATCACCGCCACAAAGTGGATGCCCCTTCCGGCACTGCGCTCGGTATGGGCGAAGTGATTGCCAAAACGCTGGGGCGTGATCTGGCGCAGTGTGCTGTGTACGGGCGCGAGGGCGTCACCGGCGAGCGCGATCCTTCTACAATTGGTTTCGCCACTGTGCGCGGCGGCGACATTGTCGGCGATCACACCGTCATGTTCGCAGGCACCGGCGAACGCATTGAAATCACCCACAAAGCCAGCAGCCGCGCCACCTTCGCGCTGGGCGCACTGCGTGCGGCACGCTTTTTGAAAGAAAATTCAGCGGGTCTGTATGACATGCAGGATGTGTTGGGATTGAAATAGTTTGTGTTTTTATGTGACAACACCGCCGCAATTTTTTCGGGGATTTGTTACTGCGCTTAGTTGAATGCTTGCAATGCATGCCCCTACACGTTTGGAATACTCAATAGGCCGACGGAAATATCGTGTATCCGGTTTTGGTGATTGATGGCTGGATGATGCTCTTTCGGTGCTGGATCGTCTTGGCGTGACATGCATGGATATTTTCGGAGTAGAATTTAGCCATCAGAGTGAACCAAACTGGAGGGCAGCATGAATTTCACCATAGAGCAGGAACAAGAATCAGATGGGCGCTGGTTGGCGGAAGTCCCAGAATTACCGGGCGTCCTTGCTTACGGTGCGACATCGCTGGAAGCAATGTCCAAGGTAGAGGTTCTCGCCCTTCGCGTTATTGCTGACCGCCTTGAACACAACGAAAGTCGCCCCTTTGCCATAAATATTTCTATTCCAGTTGCTGCATGAATCAATCGAAACTGACCCCATTTATTCTGTAATGATGGCAATCTATTTTCCAAAGGAAGAACCAACATACACGCAGAGAACGACGGTTGCATTTCCTGCACTACTGAATGATGTCAGTGTCTCTTGTGAGATTTCCGCAGAGGCGTTAATGGATCATTTTGGTGCAAGAACAATCAACGCTTCATATCTTATTGCTGCTTTCAAGTTCTACCGTTTGGCTATCGAAAATGCAGCACGCTTGAAATTACCTCACACCGCAACAAATCGATGTTTGATTGTTACCGCTGATTTTCCATAAGTGATAAAACCGCGCAATGCCTGTGTCCTCCGCGTTAGTCATTGATTTGCGCTTAATAAGGATAATTTCATATGAAACCGCTTGCCATTGTCTTCACTGTTGAAGAGTTAGGTTTGTTAAATAAATATGGTAAGTCCTACCAGTCACTTGATTGTGGGGAGAGAATACCTACAACAGAAGCTCAACGCCATTTTTTCTCGGTCTGTCGATGGCAGGCAGCAGCGGAAACTAAACATGAAAAAATTTGGATTAAGCATAAAAGGCTCCAAGCCTACGAGCAGCAAAAGCGTATGAAGAAAAGCCAGTCTGGTATACCAGAATATGAGGAGGGGACACCACGTCCTGGATGGTTTACTGATGAGGACTTGGAAAAGATGCGCGCAGCTGACTATGAAGATATGATAAATCGGGGCAGGCAATAGCCAAATCAATAGGGTCAGTCTCGATTGATTCGTCATGGGGTATCGTAGATGAAACCTCGCATCACTGTCATCACCATCGGTGTAGACGACATGGAAAGATCGCTGCGGTTCTATCGTGATGGCCTCGGGCTGAAAACTGAAGGCACCTCGGCACAGAGTTTGAGTATGGCGCGGTGGCGTTCTTTGATTTGACCCCATTGATTCTTGTGAGCACACCATCCAAAAGTTCTTGCGGAAAGTTCTTGCGGATAGAATAAAAACGCCTATAGTCATCAGTATGGATCGCCTTCCCAATAAGCGCGTTTTATTGTTCGGCCTGCTGTTGCTTGCCGGGTTGAGCCGCGCGGCAGCGTCCGCGCCCACGGTGGTCGTGCTCAACGTTGACGGGGCGATCAGCCCGGGGACGGCGGACTATGTGGTGCGCGGCCTGAAGTCGGCCGCCGGGGAACATGCCCAACTGGTCGTGCTGAAGATGGACACGCCGGGTGGCCTGGACAAGGCGATGCGGCAGATCATCAAGCAGATCATCGCTTCGCCGGTTCCCGTTGTCAGTTTCGTCGCACCCGAAGGCGCGCGCGCCGCGAGTGCAGGCACCTATATCCTCTATGCCAGCCATATCGCCGCAATGTCCCCGGCCACCAATCTGGGGGCGGCCACCCCTGTTGCTATCGGCATCGGCGGTCAGCCTTCAGGCGATCAACCGCAGAAAGACGAGAAGGACGGCATACAGGGAAAGAGCGGGGTCGCGAGTACGTCCCGCGACAAGATGGCCGCACCCAATACCGCAGTGGCGCACAAACAAATCAATGATGCCGCTGCGTATATCCGCGGCTTGGCGCAGATGCGCGGCCGCAATATCGAATGGGCGGAACAGGCGGTGCGCCAGGCGGTGAGTCTGACCGCGAGTGAGGCCTTGAAGCTCAAGGTCATCGATGTGATCGCCGCTGACGTGCCCGCCCTGCTCCGGCAGCTCGACGGGCGGAAGGTGAATGTATTGGGGTTGGAGCGCGCTCTGGATATGAAGGGAGCACGCATCGTCACTCTGGAGCCGGATTGGCGCAGCCGGATACTGGCCGTCATTGCTGACCCGAGTATTGCGTACCTGCTGATGCTTGCTGGTATTTTCGGACTGTATTTCGAATTTGCCAACCCGGGATTCGTGTTGCCGGGGGTGGTCGGTGCGATTTCGCTGCTGCTCGCGCTGTTCGCGTTTCAGATGTTGCCCGTCAACTATGCCGGACTGGTACTTATCATTCTGGGACTCAGCTTTATGATCGCCGAAGTGTTCATGCCCAGCTTCGGGGTGCTCGGCATCGGCGGTGTTGTCGCCTTCGTGATTGGTTCCGTGATGCTGATTGATACCGACGTTTCAGGCTACGGTATTCCGTGGGCGGTGATCGTGCCGGTTGCCCTCGCCAGTGCCTTGTTCATTTTCTTCGTGGCCGGCATGGCGCTGAAAGCGCGGCAGCGGCCCGTGGTGAGCGGCCGCGAGGAATTGATCGGAAGCAGCGGAGAGGTGATGGAAGACTTCGATGGCAAAGATGGTTGGGCGCGGGTGCATGGCGAAACCTGGCGCATCAGAAGCAAGCAGCCGTTGGGCCGGGGACAAAAGGTCAGGGTCGTTCGCATGGACGGGCTGATCTTCGATGTGGAGCCGGATGGAGCAGGCAATAAATAAATTATTTTTTGCCTGCTGGGAGCAGCAATTTTAAGGAGAACGATATGACCTGGGAATTTAGTTTCGGTGGTTTATTTTTGCTGCTCATCTTGCTGGCGTTCTCAAGCTTCCGCATACTTCGCGAGTACGAGCGCGGCGTGGTGTTCATGCTCGGGCGATTCTGGAAAGTAAAAGGCCCGGGCTTGGTGCTGGTGATTCCGGCATCCAGCAGATGGTCAAAGTGGATTTACGCACAGTGGTCATGGATGTGCCGAGCCAGGACGTGATTTCCCGCGACAACGTTTCGGTCAAGGTTAACGCGGTGGTGTATTTCCGCGTGGTCGACCCGCAGAAGGCGATCATCCAGGTGGAGGACTTCCTGAACGCAACCAGCCAGTTTGCACAGACCACGTTGCGTTCGGTGCTGGGCAAACACGAACTGGACGACATGCTCGCTGAGCGTGAGCGGCTCAACATCGACATCCAGAAGGCGCTTGACTCGCAGACAGATGCCTGGGGGATTAAAGTCTCCAATGTGGAAATCAAGCACGTGGATATCGACGAGACCATGGTGCGGGCCATCGCCCGTCAAGCGGAGGCAGAGCGGGAGCGGCGCGCCAAAGTGATCCATGCCGAGGGCGAATTGCAGGCGTCGGAAAAACTGCTGCAGGCAGCCCAGGTCCTGGCACGGGAACCGCAAGCGATCCAGCTTCGTTATCTGGAAACACTGACTGTGATCGGTGCGGATAAAAACACGACCATCGTGTTTCCGATACCCATTGATCTTATCAGACTGTTTACCGATAAATACTTGAGCAATCCTGCAAAAGGAGACAAGTAATAAGAACCATTATTCCCCCGTGTTATTTCCGTCGTGCATGGGAATAAGCACCAGTGTAGGGTTAACGATGGGCAATAATTGAAAGGAGCATGAAAAATGCTTAAACGAACAATATGGTCTGTTGTAGGGCACCTCTAAAAATCCAAACTCCGTCGCGATACTGCGTTGCTCACAAAAAATTGCTCCTTACATATCACGTATATGCTGCGTCGCAATTTTTTGCTCGCGCCTTGTCTGGCTTGGAAGCTTGAATTTTTAGAGGTGTCCTGAAGCCCAACAAAACGTTGCGGTTGCCGCCGCGCACATTGGTTATACTTTTACTGGTCACCAACACTGTCACTCAGGGAGGCTGTATGAAATATCGGAAAAGGTTCCTACTCGGTTTGATCACATTAGGGCTGCTGGGTGGTTGTGCCAGTACCGGACGAGACG
Organism: Gallionellaceae bacterium; assembly: GCA_031427575.1. Lineage (GTDB taxonomy): Bacteria > Pseudomonadota > Gammaproteobacteria > Burkholderiales > Gallionellaceae > Nitrotoga. The sequence goes on along the minus strand of JANPNS010000315.1, from coordinate 1,671 downwards.
TCAACGACCCCACCAATTCACTGGTCTTCGGTTACATCGACATGGACGATGCGCCGACGAGTGTAGACTCCGCTACACTTAGACTACTCGCACCACCATCCGAAAAGCCATACTGGGGTATGGGCGTGAAGGACGGCCTGTTCTACAACTTTTACCTACCTCCCGGTTCGTATCAGCTTGACAATTTTTACGGATCGGGTTTTTTTGCTGGCGAGCACGAGTACAATTTACCTCGACAGGGTAACGAGACCGCACTGCGCATCACCAAGCCCGGCATTTATTTCCTGGGATCATTCAAATATAAAAAGGAGAAAACTGGCTTTTTCGAGCAGGGCAAGTTCTCGATTGAAGTGATCGACAAGCCGACGGAAGCCGAATTGCTGAAACGGATACTCGACAAAGACAGTGATGCCAGGGACTCCGCTTGGGGTGACAAGATTCGCGCACGTTTGGCGCAGCTTAAATCATGATTTCCCGTAGCGGTTTGATATTTACCCGTGGCAAGTTTGCGCTGCTTTATCTGTTGTTGCTAGGCGCGCTCAGTGCCTGCGTCAGCGGGGCAGGCGGGCAGGTGGCAAGCATGACCGAGGTCGGTAGCGGCGAGACGTTAATAGTCGGTAGTGTAGAGCTCGTGCCACCGTTGATCAAGGATGAACAGAAAATCCAGGGCCTCAACTCTGGCATGTATGAGAACATCCTCTTTCTGCTGTCCGATGACAAATATCGGGTGCTGAATGAGGAACCGGGGATGGGCGACTACACCATTGAGGCGGTTCTCGGCAAGGATTTCTATGTGCGCAGCAGTAGTGACAAGCATTTTTTTATTCTGGCTGGCATGTTGTATCTGGAACTGGGCGGCAGCGCGACGAACCGAGCTTATTTTCCCGGCGGTTTAAAGGCACTCATTAAACCGGGGGACAAGGCGGTCTATGTTGGCACTGTGCAATACCACCGTGATGAGTTCTTTGTCATCTCGAAAGTCACCGTCGTTGATGACTATGACCGCGCCAACGCCGAGTACAAAAAGAAGTTCGGGGCGCAGTATTCCCTACGCAAGGCTTTGCTGACACAGGTCAAGTAGCTCCTACTCGTGTGCGCTTGCCGGGATGTGTTGGGATTGAAATAAACCCCCAGTCTCTTGCATGCTTCGATGCAGGCTGCGATTGAACATACCGCTGAAAGCGCAACCATACCGCCTGCTCAACGGTTGTCGTCGCATTGATACCCCACCGCTAATCCGCTATAATTCGCCCCAATTCGAAGCGGGATGAACGCACGGTTCGTTCCGCTTCTTTGTGTCTACAGTCTTGGGAGTCTCCGGTGTCGCAAACGAACCCTGCCATTTTAGTTTTAACCGATGGCACGGTATTTCGTGGTACTGCCATCGGCGCATCCGGTAGCAGTGTCGGCGAGGTGGTGTTCAATACCGCCATGACCGGCTATCAGGAAATTCTCACCGACCCTTCTTACTGCAAACAAATCGTTACGCTGACTTGTCCGCATATCGGCAACGTGGGCGTGAACGGCGAGGACGTGGAATCGCGCCAGGTGTTCGCCAGTGGATTGGTGATACGGGATTTGTCGCTGTCAGTGTTCATGCTGACCTACTTCTTTAAAAAAAATAGCTTTTTGGATTAGATTTTATGATTGATGATAATTACAAGACTTGGC
>JANPNS010000314.1:0-24721 GCA_031427575.1 Gallionellaceae bacterium | reverse complement strand
GTCGCCACCGCGCTGATCGTGGGCGGCATCATCATTCTGTATGTGGAGAAGCGCGCCTATCATCCGCGCATCAATTCGGTGGACGAGATGCGCTGGCCGGATGCGCTCAAGATCGGTTTCGCGCAGGCTGTGGCGATGATCCCTGGCACCTCGCGCTCTGGCGCGACCATCATGGGCGGGATGGTGTTCGGTTTGTCGCGCAAAACGGCGGCGGAGTTTTCGTTCTTTCTCGCCATCCCCACCATGTTCGCCGCGACTGCTTATGACTTATACAAGAACTGGGGCTTGCTGCGGGTGGACGACTTGCCGGTATTCGCGGTGGGTTTCGTCACCTCGTTCATCGCCGCGATGTGGGCGGTGAAGGCCTTCATCCGCTTCATCTCGAATCACACTTTCGTGGTGTTTGCCTGGTATCGCATCGTGTTCGGCTTGATCGTGCTGGGCACGGCATACAGCGGCATGGTGGATTGGTCGGCGACTTGATTTGTTGGATGATGGGTATCGCTACGCTCCACCCATCCTACACTGTGGTACGGCGAACTGGCAGGGTTTTAACTTTGTTCCCACGGCAATTCCGCCGCGCGCCAGCCGCTCAGCACGTTGCGATGGTCGTTGGCATCTTTGTCGCCCTCAAAGCCTTCCAGCACGTTGTAGCAATCCGCATATCCCGCCCGGGTGGCGGCGATGGCGGCGTGGTGCGAGCGTGCGCCGCTGCGGCAGATAAATAACACCAGCGCTTCCTTGTCCACTTGCTGTTCCAGTTGTGCCATGAAATGCAGATTGGGTTTCATGCCGGGATAGCTGGCCCATTCGATTTCCACGGCGTCGGGAATGTGCCCCACCCAGTCCAGTTCGGCACGCGTGCGCACATCCACCAGCTTGGCGCCGGGCGCGGATTGCAGGATTTCATAGGCCTCAACCGGCAGCAATGCGCCTTCGTAAGGTAAGTTTTCTTCCTGAGCGCGGTTTTGTGCTGTTTGCAGAATTTTAGAAATTTCGGTCATGATATTTCTCCTTGAGTATGCGCTGGCAAGTGGTATTCTTACCAAAGTGTTGCCCTACCGCATACTATCCCAATCGCAATGAAAAATCACAGCCACTCACACACCCACAGCAAATCCGCTGCGTTCGAACCGGCTCATCCGGAGCGCTTTGCGGCCGCGAAAAAAAGCACGTGGATCAGCATCTGGGTTAATTTGCTGCTTACCGTTTTGCAATTAGTTGTGGGGTTCTTCGGCAAATCTCAAGCGCTGATGGCTGATGGCCTGCATTCGCTATCTGATCTGTTGGCGGACATTATGGTGTTATTCGCCAACCGGCATGGCAACCGCCATGCCGATGCCAACCATCCATATGGCCACGCGCGCATAGAAACCGCCGCCACACTCATTCTGGGCGTGACCTTGGTGATCTTGGGCGTGCTGCTGCTGGTCGCCGCCGGCGTGCGCCTGCAAAATCCGCAGAACATCCAGACGGTGCATCCGCTGACGCTATGGGTCGCGCTGTTCACCTTGTTCTCCAAGGAAGGGCTGTTCCGTTACATGCTGGCGGTGGCCAAGCGCGTGCGCTCGCAAATGCTGGTGGCCAATGCTTGGCATGCGCGCTCCGACGCGGCCTCGTCGCTGGTGGTGGTAATTGGTATTGGCGGCAATCTGCTGGGCTACACCTTTCTTGATCTGGTTGCGGCAGCAATAGTAGGTGTGATGATTGCGCATATGGGCGGCAAGTTTGCGCTGGAAGCGCTGGCCGAACTGGTAGACACCGGCCTGGAGGCGGAGGAGGTCGAAGCCATACGCAGCACCTTGCTGGCCACGCCCGGTGTGCGCGGGCTGCATGAGTTGCGCACGCGCAAAATGGCGGACGATGCGCTGGTGGATGCGCATGTCATCGTTGATCCAAAAATCAGCGTGTCCGAAGGCCATTACATAGCCGAAGCAGCGCGGCAGGCGGTGCTGACTCGGCACCACGTCATGGATGTGATGGTGCATATTGATCCGGAAGATGATTTGCAGGCCAAGCCCAACGCGCATTTGCCGCACCGGGAGGCGCTGCTCAGCCATCTGGGGCAACGTTTGGGCGATAGCTTTCCACTGGGAAGCCGCACCATGCTGCATTATCTGGATGGCAAGGTGGATGCCGACCTGTTTGTGGATTTGGCGATTTACCATGATCCCGCCAGGCTTGAGGCGCTGCAGCGCAAGTGTGCTGAAATCACGGCAGACGATATTTATTTCCGCGCCATCCAGCTGCATCGCAGTAATGCCACGGACTAATGCCCGGAAATAGTGCGTGTGGATGACCTTCGCCCCACTTTTGGGCAAATATTTTTACCCATTGATGGGGATGAATATGGCAAAATGCCCGCCTTGCTATTGGGAGGCTGTAGCACGTTTCGTGCAAAGTTTGTAAGGGTTTAGTTTAGTCATTACGTTTATGGGAGAGATTTATATGTTGAAGGCTGCTGATGTTCTGAAATTACTTAAAGACAATGAAGTTAAATTCGTTGATCTGCGTTTTACCGATACCCGTGGCAAGGAACAACACGTCTCCATTCCGGCGCATGTCGTGTCGGATAGCGATGACTGGTTTGAAAACGGCCACGCTTTTGACGGTTCGTCTATCGCTGGCTGGAAGGGGATTCAAGCATCCGACATGCTGTTGATGTCCGATCCGGATTCCGCTTTTCTTGACCCCTTTATGGATGAGACGACACTAGTCATGACTTGTGACGTGATCGAGCCGTCTGACGGCAAGGGCTATGATCGCGACCCGCGTTCCATTGCCAAGCGCGCCGAAGCCTACCTCAAGAACAGCGGCATAGGCGACGCGGCCTATTTTGGCCCCGAGCCTGAGTTCTTTATTTTTGATTCGGTTAACTGGCAGATCGATATGTCGGGCAGCTTCTGCAAAGTCAATTCCGAAGAAGCCGCTTGGGCTTCGGCAGAAAAATTTGATGGTGGCAACACCGGCCACCGTCCCGGCGTCAAAGGCGGCTATTTCCCGGTGCCGCCAGTTGATTCGCTGCAAGACATCCGCTCTGCCATGTGCCTGGCGTTGGAAGGGATCGGCGTACCAGTTGAAGTGCATCATCACGAAGTGGCAACCGCTGGCCAGTGCGAAATTGGCACCCGTTTCAGCACACTGGTGAAGCGCGCCGACCAGACGCAAAAATTGAAATACGTGGTGCACAATGTCGCGCACCAGTATGGCAAGACCGCGACCTTCATGCCCAAACCTATCGTGGGCGACAACGGTTCCGGCATGCACGTCCATCAATCCATCTGGAAGGGCGGCAAGAACCTGTTCGCAGGCAACGGCTACGCCGGATTGTCCGAGATGGCGCTGTATTACATCGGCGGCATCATCAAGCACGCACGCGCGCTTAATGCCATTACCAACCCCGGCACCAACTCCTACAAGCGTCTGGTACCGGGCTTTGAAGCACCGGTCAAGCTGGCTTACTCGGCCCGTAACCGCTCTGCTTCAATCCGCATCCCGTTTGTGCAGAGCGACAAAGCGCGCCGTATCGAAGTGCGCTTTCCGGACCCGACCGCTAATTCCTATCTGGCATTTACCGCAATGATGATGGCCGGTCTGGATGGTATACAGAACAAGATTCACCCCGGTGATCCGGCCGACAAGAATCTGTATGATTTGCCGCCAGAAGAAGATGCAAAGATTCCAACGGTATGTTCCAGCCTCGAGCAGGCTTTGGAAGCGCTGGACAAGGATCGTGAGTTCCTGACGCGCGGCGGGGTATTCTCCAACGATTTCATTGATGCTTACATAGATTTGAAAATGGAAGAGGTAACTCGTTACCGCATGACCACGCATCCGGTTGAGTACGACATGTATTACAGTCTGTAATCAGCTACCTCGCTTTACAAGAAGCGGAGCCTGCCAGGCTCCGTTTCTTTTTCCGGCTGGCGCGTTTGTCACCCAGTCAGGCTTGACCTATACTCCACTTTGTCCCCTCAGTAGGATAACTATGAAGCAATGGTATCTATATGCGTTGCTGTGCGCGGCTCACATCGGCTGGGCACAGGCGGAAATTTACAAAAATGTTGATGCCGACGGCCATGTGACTTATTCCAGTTCGCCGTCTAAAGGTGCTCGCAAGCTCAATCTGGAGCGACTGCCTACCGTGTCACCTCCACCACGCGCTCGCAACAATGCCACTCCCACCGACTTTCCCCGCATTGATTCGGTCACCCAAAGAAGCCGCGATGATACGCGCCGCAAGATTCTGGGAGATGAACTGGCTACGGAAGAGAGACTGCTGGCCGAAGCCCGGCTCAATTTGCAGCTCGCCATGGAAAATCCAGAGGTCTACCATGACCAGGACGGCAATACCTTGCGTAACGTGCCCCAATATGCAGAGAAGGTAAATAGCTTGCAGAGGCAGGTAACACTGCATGAAAAAAATATCGAAGCGCTTAAGACCGAACTGCTTAAGTCCAGATAATTTTGATACTTGGCATGTTTACTGCTTTATAAGCTTTTATGCATGACGCTCACTTTCCCACACTGGAACACCTCAGTACAGCAGTCATCCTGCTGGACGGTCAGTCGCGCGTTGCCTACATCAACCCGGCGGCGGAAAACCTGTTCGCGTTAAGCAGCAAGAGCCTGGTCGGCCATCCGTTGCAGCATGCCCTGACCCACACTGACCAATTGGCCGCCGCCATGCAGCAGGCGCTGAGTAACAACGCCAGTTACATTGAACACAGCCTCACGCTGGGCACTTATGCCCACAACAAGCTGCAATTGCGCTGCACCGCCACCCCGCTGCAATTGGACAAACATTACCTGATACTGGAATTCCACCCAATAGATCGCCCGCTGAAACTGGCGCGCGAGGAGCAAATGCTGGACCAGACCCAAGCCAACCGCCTGCTGCTGCGTAATCTGGCGCACGAAATCAAAAATCCCCTGGGCGGTATCCGCGGCGCGGCTCAATTGCTGGAGCAGGAACTGGTAAAACCCGAGCTGCGCGAATACACGCAGGTAGTGATACAGGAAGCTGATCGCCTGCGTGCCCTGATGGAAAAATTGCTGACGCCGCAACAAGTGCCTCATTTCAGTGCGCTGAATATCCATGAAGTGCTGGAACGGGTGCGCAGGGTGGTACTGGCGGAAATGCCCACGGAACTGGTTATTCAGCGCGACTACGACCTCAGCCTGCCGCTTCTGCTTGGGGACAAGGAACATCTGATCCAGGTCATGCTTAACCTTGTGCGTAACGCCGCGCAGGCCATGCATGGCCACGGCACTATCGTGTTACGGTCGCGCATCGCGCGCCAAATCACGCTGATTAAAAAGCGCCATCGTCTGGCCATGATGGTACAAATCATAGACAATGGCCCGGGCGTACCTGAACATTTGTATGACAAAATTTTTTACCCACTGGTGTCCGGACGAGCCGATGGGCACGGCCTGGGGCTGACCCTGGCACAGGATTTTGTCAGCCAGCATCAGGGCAGTATCGAGTTTGACAGCGAACCCGGGCATACCTGTTTTACGGTGCTGCTGCCGCTGGAATAAAAAACCTAAAGCCCCACCACAGAAGCACAGAGAAAAACAAAACTGAATGTTGAAGCACAGAATTTATTTCAGGAGTGATTTATGAAACCAGTCTGGATTATTGACGACGACCGCTCCATCCGCTGGGTCTTGGAAAAAGCCCTGGCACGCGAAGGCATTGAGTTCAAAAGCTTCGCCTCAGCTGACGAAGCGACGCAGGCCCTCACGCAAAGCGCGCCGCAAATAGTCATCAGCGACATCCGTATGCCCGGCAGCTCTGGGCTGGAACTGTTGCAGTCGCTGCGCGAACAATACCCGCACCTGCCGGTCATCATCATGACCGCCTATTCCGATCTGGAGAGCGCAGTCTCTTCCTTTCAAGGCGGAGCATTCGAATATCTGCCCAAACCATTCGACGTTAATCATGCGGTCGAGCTGATCCAGCGCGCGCTGGAACATAGCCAGCGCAAGAATGTCGCTTCTGAGGTTGCTGTTGCCTCGCCGGATATTCTGGGGCATGCCCCGGCCATGCAGGAAGTATTCCGCGCCATCGGCCGCTTGGCGCAATCCCACGCCACGGTATTGATAAATGGCGAATCCGGCACCGGCAAGGAACTGGTGGCGCATGCATTGCACCGTCACAGCCCGCGCGCGGACAAAATTTTTGTTGCCATCAACACCGCCGCCATCCCCAGAGATCTGCTCGAATCGGAATTGTTCGGCCACGAACGCGGCGCCTTTACCGGCGCTACCGCCACGCGCCGCGGACGATTTGAACAGGCCGAGGGCGGCACCCTGTTCCTTGATGAAATCGGTGATATGCCGGCTGAATTGCAAACGCGGCTGCTGCGCGTGTTGTCCGACGGCAATTTTTACCGCGTCGGCGGCCACCAGCCGATCAAGGCCAATGTGCGCATCATCGCCGCTACCCACCAGAACCTTGACGAGCGCGTGAAGCAGGGCTTGTTCCGTGAAGACCTGTTTCATCGCCTGAATGTCATACGCCTGCGCCTGCCGCCGTTACGCGAACGGCGTGAGGACATTCCCTTGCTGGCAAAGTATTTTATGCAGAAAAGTGCGCGCGAACTTGGCGCTGAACAGAAATCTCTCAGTGACTCTGCGATCCAGTATCTCATGTCACAAGAATTTCCCGGCAATGTGCGGCAACTGGAAAACCTGTGCCACTGGCTGACCGTAATGACCCCCTCACAGCAAATAGAAATAGCCGACTTGCCCCCGGAATGGCGCGAGATGCCTGTCACCACCGGCTCAGCGGAAGGTTGGCGCAACGCGCTGGCACAGCAGGTGGCACTGGCATTACAGCGTGGCGATCAAAACGTTTTGAACAGCCTGAGCCGACAATTTGAAAGCACACTTATCACGCAGGCGCTGCAGCACACCGGCGGCAGGCGCATTGAAGCCGCCACCCTGCTGGGCATGGGGCGCAACACGCTGACGCGCAAGATACAGGAGCTGGGATTAAACGAGACGGGCCAGGCTAGTTCAAGATAATTTTGGCTATTACCGGCGCATGATCCGAAGGCCGTTCCAGTTTGCGTGGCGCAACATCTATGTTACACGCCGTGCACCTCGGCACCAGCATTTCGCTTAGCAAAATGAGATCAATGCGCAGCCCCATCTTGCGGCGAAAAGCCATCATGCGGTAATCCCACCAGGAAAATGATTTTTCCGGTTGCTCGAATAATCGAAAGCAATCACGCAAACCAAGGCCTTCCAGCGCGCGCAATGCGGCACGCTCCGGTTCGCTGACCAGCACATTGCCAAGCCACGCCTGCGGATCATGCACGTCTCTATCCTGCGGCGCAATGTTGTAATCACCCAGCAGTACCAGTTTTGGATAGCGCAGCAACTCACCCTGCAGCCATTCCCGCAGCGCTGCCAGCCAGGTCAGCTTGTATTGGTATTTGTCGGAGTCCACGCTCTGCCCATTCGGCACATACACGCACACCACACGCACACCATTAATTGTGGCAGAAATAACCCGCTTCTGTTCATCGGGAAAATTCGGCATACCGACGGCCACATCGGCAGGCGCTGTGTTGCTGATGATGGCCACACCGTTATAGGTCTTCTGTCCGCTGAATACGGATTGGTAACCGGCTTGCTGCAACTCCAGCAGGGGAAAATTTTTGTCTTCCTGCTTGGTTTCCTGCAAGCACAATACATCCGGTTTATTTGCCCCCAGCCAATCCAGCACGTGCGGCAGACGCACCTTAAGCGAGTTGACGTTCCAGGTGGCGATACGCATAAAGATATTGCTTCAATTTTTGCATGAGTGAGTCGAGCCAAATTTGGATGCGGGCTGCGTCATTGCTGCAGAACTCCAAAATTACGCGCTTTAGGGCACCTCTAAAAATTAAAAATCCTAAGCGAGACAAGGCGCGAAATAAATTTTAGCGCGCCGCATATGTTTGATATGTAAGCGTTAAAATTTCTTGAGCAACGCAGTATCGCGACGGAGTTTGGATTTTTAGAGGTGCCCTTTAATTGGAAGGTTGATCTGCTTGCTGCTTCATATCCTCAGCAGCCTTGTCAGCAGCCTGCCCCACTGCCTTGGCTTTATCCAGTGCCTCGCGCTCTGTCTGGAACAGCTTGACCGGTGGCGTTTCTGGCGCGGGTGGCTGCTGGGGTTTTTCGCCACAGGCCGCGAGTCCCAATGTTGTTCCCAGGAAGAAGGCGAGGATCGAAAACCTGCAGCCGATCCCTTTCGTTTTAGTCAGTGTTGATTGCATAGTGTCTCCAGTTATTAAAGGGCACCTCTAAACAAGGAACCTCAAAAAAATTTGGCACGGGGATGCTGGTTTATCTGCTTATGGCTTGGGTGAGGTTCGGGGATATCCTGCTGCATCCAGTTCATCACCCCATTGCCGGGTCTGAAATCCCTTGAGCCAGGCTTTACCCACGGCAAGCGCAGGGAGGCCATCACTACCTGACCTCTGTTTGAAATCGTCGAAATCTTCCTGGGTCTTCAGAGTCTTCTCGGCAAATGGGATACCACGTTTGCGTAAAAAATCACGCGCCTGCTGGCAGATATCACCGCAATTTTCGGTCACGTACAAAGTTACCGGGAAATTTTGCTTGGCGCGGCGGGTTTCATAAGGTAGCCCCGCATCTTCGTCCGTCGGCGAGGTGCTGATTTTTCTTTTCTCTGAACCTGCCGCATCCGCCGCCGGCGCGTCCCCATAATGCACTTTGCCGGCTTCGTCCACCCACCGATACCATTCATCCGCGAATACGCTGCCGCAAGCTATCACTAGCAGTCCTGCCCACAAGAATTGCCTTCCCATAATCTTGCTTACCTATTCGAAACCTGAATTTTTTTGAGGTGCCCTGAAGCTAGCTGCTCGCCACCAAACCGCTGTGACGCAGCAAAGCATCAATGGTCGGCTCGCGCCCGCGAAATGCAACAAAGGATTGCATCGCATCACGGATGCCCCCCACCGCCAGTATTTCATCGCGGAAGCGCAGGCCGATCGTCAGATTGAGCACGCCACTTTCCTCAAACAAGCTATACGCATCGGCGGACAGCACCTCCGCCCACTTGTAACTATAATACCCCGCTGCATATCCTCCAGCAAATATATGCGAAAAGCTGTTAGGGAAGCGATTGAACGCCGGCGGTACCAGCACCGCCACTTCACGTCGCACTTCATCCAGTATTTGCTGTATGGTTCGCGTGCCCTGTGGATCGAAGTCACTATGCAAGCGTATGTCAAACAGAGAGAATTCAATTTGACGCAAGGTCTGCAAGCCGCTCTGAAAATTCTTTGCCGCCAGCATCTTGTCAAACAATGTCCGTGGCAGTTTTTTTCCTGTGTCAGCGTGGCGCGTCATGTCCTGTAACACGCTCCACTCCCAACAAAAATTCTCCATGAACTGGCTGGGTAGTTCCACCGCATCCCATTCCACACCATTAATTCCAGACACACCGAGATCTTCCACTTGCGTCAGCAAATGATGCAGGCCATGACCGAATTCATGAAACAGGGTAATCACTTCGTCGTGGGTGAACAGTGCCGACCTGCCCCCCACCGGCGCGGCAAAATTGCAGTTAAGGTAGGCAACCGGGGTTTGTAGGCCGGATGCAGTGCGGCGGCGTGTGATGGCATCATCCATCCATGCGCCGCCACGCTTGCTGTTACGTGCATATAGATCCAGGTAGAACTGTCCAACCAGCTTGCCATCGCCCTCCACAATGTCGAAGAAGCGCACCGTCTCATGCCACTTGGGCGCCTGTGCGGGACGTACAGTTAAACCGTAGATCGTCCCCACCAGTTTAAACATGCCCGCTAACACACTATCTTCTGGAAAATACTGCTTCACCTCCTGCTCAGAAAAGGCGTAGCGCTGCTGGCGCAAATGCTCGCTGACGTAACTGACATCCCATGCTTGTAATTCCTTAATACCAAGTTGCTCGCTGGCAAACTCACGTAGCTCGGCCAGGTCCTGTTCGGCAAATGGCTTCGCGCGCCGGGCCAGCTCACTCAAAAAATCTTCCACTTGCTGTGGTGTGTCTGCCATCTTGGTTGCCAGTGATAATTCAGCGAAGTTGGCGAAGCCCAGCAGCAGCGCCTCTTCCGCACGCAGCTTGAGAATTTTCATCATCAGTGGCGAATTATCGAGTTCCGCCTTGCCCAACTCACTGGCGCGAGTATTGTAGGCAACATACATGCGCTCACGCAATGCCCGGTTATCAGCGTATTGCATGAGCGGCCCGTAAGAAGGTGCATGCAAAGTAAACAGCCAGCCATGAGTTTTTGGCCGCTCCCCCTCCCCAACCCTGATGGAACTACTAGCCATTCGACTGGGCTGCTCAAAGTCAGCAGCCAGGTCGCTGGTTATCCCCCGATGAGAGAGGGAGCCATCGTCCGATGCCTCCATTATTTTTTCTGCTGCTTCGGCAGCTACCTGACGCTCGTCTGCCGGAATTCCGGTTAGCTCCGATTCATGTTCAACCAGCCAGGTGTAAGCGCTGGTAGCATCCAAAATGTTGTCCGAAAAGCGCGAACATATGGCAGATATTTCCTCCTGGATAGCGAGGAATCGTGCTTTATTCGCTGGCGATAATTCTGCCCCGCCTAGACGAAAGTCGCGTAATTCATTCTCGATAACCTTCTGCCGAGCCGCATTTAATGTTGCGAACTCCGCCCCGTTGCGCATGGTTTTCACCTTGGCAAACAAGGCAATATTTTGCGCCATTTCGGCGTGATACTGGGTGATACCAGGCAGGGTAGCGTTATATGCTTCGCGCAGTGCGGAGGAGTTCATTACTGCATTGAGATGCGACACTTGCCCCCATGCCCGTGCCAACCTTTCATTGCTATCCGCCAAAGGTTGTATGAAATTATTCCAGGTTGGCACTGCTGGTTCGGCCAATAATCTAGAGATCAGCGTGCGACTTTCCGCTAACAGCAGATCAACTGCCGGAGCAACATGCTCCGGTCGGACTTCCGAAAAACGCGGCAAACCGGAAAATTCCAGTAATGGGTTATTTAGCAAGGACAACCTTTCGGCATAGTTAATTGAGCGACAGGTGTTTAGGGAGAGAAATATGGGGTTGCCGCATCCCGAATTTGATTAGCGACTGGTTACTGAAATGCAGGAATTGAAACAGGCGGTTTAATTCGTGGCACCCTCAAACGGGATGCCCGCATAATAGATGTGGCAATCCCACGTCTGGTGTAGCCTTTAAAATAAATCTACCTTGCCCTGCGCGTCAGCTACTGTAATGCGCGATCGGTATTGCTGCTCGCGCTCAATGATAGTGTTATTGTGCACGCTGCGCAGCTTCCTTACCAGCACCCTGCCACTGCTCGGAAAAAAATAAATTTTTCGCGGGTAAACATCCAGCATATCCTGTGCAAGAACTTCAATGTTTTCAGTATGCAGATAATCAAGCGCAAATTTGGCATTGCGTTCCCCAACATTATTTACAGTAAAGCCACGCATCACATTGCCGCCGCCAAATAGTTTGGCCTGCAAATTGCCGCGCTTGGCACCCAGCTTCAGCAAATCGTTGATCATTTTTTCCATGGCATAGGTGCCATAATGTGCCAGGGGACTCGACAAATCGGTGGGGTTGCCCGCGTCGTTATTATCGCCTGGAAGCATGAAGTGGTTCATGCCACCCATTCCGCTAATGCGGTCACGTATACACGCCGCGACACAGGAACCCAACACCGTCACCAGCGCCAAGTTGCGCTTGGTTACATAGTATTCACCAGGTAATATCTTGACCGCATTAATGTTAAAATTTTTGTCGTGATACAGGTTGGGTGACTGTGCTTCTTTGTAACCCCCATAGATTGATGTCATATTATTCTCGAGTACTTATTGCGTTACTGTGCCAGGCACCAAACCTGGGCCACAGTTATACCACCAAGTTGTTATTCCATTTCTAAATTAAACCTGACCCTTCGACTGGGCTCAGGACATTGCTTTGTCGGCTTCGCCTTGCCGTACTACTTGTGCTGTCTGCGGCTCGCCTTCGTGTCATCTTTAATTTGGAAATGGAATTACACGGCTTGAGACACCCATCCGCATGGCCAAAGATACCCGGGTTGGCAATTCAGACACCGGTTCGCCATTGTTCTGTTTTGCCATGTCATGTAGGCACTTTGAGCGTTGATGGGTGGCCAACGACGTTCCCCATTAAAATTCCTGCCACTCCTCATCCTTTGAATTTTCCTGGAGTGCCTTGAATTTACCAGCCTGTTTTTTGGGCGCGGCGGTTGTGGCACGAGCGGACGCAAGACTGATGCCCGGTCTGTCCAAAGATTCCTCATAGCGTGCTGGCGCAACGCGCCCGCGCTGTTGTTGTGCGCCCATTATTTGATTATCCAGCTTGAATATACTGACCGACTGCGCCAGATTCTGCGCTTCAACCTCAAGCGATTCAGCAGCTGCGGCGGCCTGTTCCACTACTGCTGCGTTTTGCTGGGTGACTTCGTCCATCTGGGTGATGGCCTTATTTACCTGCTCAATGCCGGAACTTTGCTCCATCGACGCAGCAGTTATTTCCGCCATGATATCGGTCACACGCTTTACTGCAGTCACTACCTCTTCCATGGTTTTCCCGGCTTCATCTACCAGCTTGGTGCCAACTTCCACTTTACCTACCGAATCGCCAATCAGGGCTTTTATTTCCTTGGCGGCTGCGGCGGAGCGTTGTGCCAGGCTGCGCACTTCTGAAGCCACAACAGCAAAGCCTCGCCCTTGTTCCCCGGCACGCGCCGCTTCCACCGCAGCGTTGAGCGCCAGGATGTTGGTCTGAAAGGCAATGCCTTCAATGACGCTGATAATATCGACAACTTTTCTGGAGGATTCGTTGATTGATCCCATGGTGATGACTACTTTACCGACTACATTTCCACCCTTGACCGCGATATCACTGGCACCTTTTGCCAATTGATTGGCCTGCTTGGCGTTCTCTGCGTTCTGCTTAACGGTAGAAGTCAGCTCTTCCATGGAAGAAGCGGTTTCTTGCAGTGCCGATGCCTGTTCTTCGGTGCGCTGAGAGAGATCACTGTTGCCTGCCGCAATTTCCTTGGTAGCTGTAGCTATTGAGTCAACACTGGTTCTGACATTGACAACGATCTCGTACAAACTGTCATTCATGTCTTTCAATGCCTGCATCAATATACCGGTTTCATCTGTCGATTTGATCTCGATTTTCGAGGTCAGGTCGCCGGAAGCGACAGTGTTGGCCAGCGCGACGGCTCGCACAAGCGGTCGTGTAATGCTGCGTATGATCAAAAGTGAAGTGACGAATATTGATAAAAGCGCAATGGCCATGGTCACAATTACTGTATTTCTTATAACTATGCCTTGGGCAAGACCGGCATCCTGAACCTCTTTCATGGTCTGTTCCATGAGGTCGT
Source organism: Gallionellaceae bacterium (assembly GCA_031427575.1). Lineage (GTDB taxonomy): Bacteria > Pseudomonadota > Gammaproteobacteria > Burkholderiales > Gallionellaceae > Nitrotoga. The sequence continues at coordinate 11,297 of JANPNS010000314.1, read as the reverse complement.
CCAATGCCAGCATGGTTCCAGCCAGTATTCTGAAGGTGGTTATATATTCCGCAAGCCGCGCATTGGCGGCAGTATTGTCTTCGAATGCCAACTGGGCAACGGAGTTTGCGGTTTTAATGTACATCTCAACAGCAGGCTGCGCTTTTTCCAGGATATCCTTGATATCCTGATTAAGCGGCAATGCAGCGTTCTTTGCAATATTGTCACGAAAAATGGCGGAATGTTCCTCCATGTCTTTCACTATTGCATTTTTTGCACTTTCCATTTTTTCATTATCATTTTTGGCAGCCCCTGCTTGCAGGGCAGCAAGCACGTCTCCGTGCAAAGCAATGCGCATCGTATCAGCCTTCATTTCGTTGCGCTGGGCGGAGGAGGTTAATACAATGTCTGCCATAGCGCCGGTCAAATGATATGCTCCCCAATAGCCCGAAGCCGAAACAATACTAACGAAGATCAAACTAAGCAGCGCGGTGCCCAGCAGCCGTTGTTTGATGCTAACTGAAATTTTCATCTCCCGCTCCCCCTGTTACCATTTGGTGTTTCAACTTGAATAGCAGCTTCACCCCGCCGTGCGGCCACAATTTGCAGGCCAGCTTGATGGCTGGGATCATAATTCTGCCACCCAGGCTTGGCCATGCGTTTGATATAGGGCACCTCTAAAAATCCAAACTCCGTCGCGATACTGCGTTGCTCACAAAAAATTACTCCTTACATATCACGTATATGCTGCGTCGCAATTTTTTTTCTCACGCCTTGTCTCGCTTGGGATTTCGAATTTTTAGAGGTGCCCATAGTTCAGCGCGCTGGAAATGGCAATGACTACCATCTGGCTTACAGCTGATCCAACAAATGAATGGATGCCTCAAAAAACAAACAAGACACGCCTGGGGCAGCGAAAAAACCAACGCGAGGCATTTTATTTTCACGCATGGCAGCAAAAAATTCCCGGCGCATCACTGTATCTTTACGTGGTAAATTTATCGGGGCGCCCTAATTTTAATATTTGTACAGCACCTTCGCTCCTGCCGCTGGCGCGCTCAAATAGCCGACCGCGCCCGGGGTTCTATTGACGAAATAGATAACTTCGGCGTCGCCGGACTTGGTCTCAGGCGCGGCCAAGCCACCGCGGAAACTCTTTTTTATCCACATTGCCCCATATCTACTGGCCTCCATGTCCAGTGCCTTGTCGAGAAAATCGCTTTGCACCGCAGTGTTATCCACCGGCACCAATTTTATCAAACCAGCAAACTGCTGCTCACCCTTAAACACCGCCTTTATTTCTGATTGGCTCAGCTCCACGCTGGAGTGAGCAATGACATAAACGTCACCCGCCATAGCGGCAGCGGAAACGGCCAGCCCTATTAAACCCGAGCCCAGAATGATGCGCTTTGCTGTTGTTTGGAATCTCATCATTTCCCCCTTAGAAACGGATTGAATATTGAGCACGGACTTCTCTATAGTTGCCGTTCGGATCGCCAACAGTCGGGACACCGTCGCCTTCCTTGGTACGGTTCATCTCCAGCTTGAGCGCCGCCTTGGCATTCAGCATATAGCGCGCACCGACCACCTCTCGCTTGTATGACACGCCATAGGCCTGGGCGTTGAAATAAGGATCGCCCTGATCCAGCGACCCTTTCTCCACCCGAAGGTAAGGCATCCAGTCATGGCCGATATCGCGCCCGATCTGGGCAAAGCCCAGCCAGCTGGCATTCGACGTCGTTACGCCGGGCACCATCAAATTGTCGTTTTTGAAATGGTAATATTCAGCAATACTTTCCCAGTTGTCATCTTCATAAGCGCCATACAAGCCGGTCATTTTCACACTGACTTAACCCATATCTCCCAAGGTATTATCAATGATGTTGACGCGCTGAGAGAAACCATGCACACCGACCACCATGCCACCCATTTTATATCCCACATTAGCGCCAACCAGCGTATTGTTATTGCTGTCACGCGCATTATTGATGGTCAGGTAGCCACGCGGGGTGGGAGTAGTAACGTCACCCACACCAACAATGGCATTACCGTTACCGATGTACAAATCATAGTTCAACTTGGCACTGCCGATAGGCACATCACCCGTCGCCCAGGCACCCATTACGTGCGCCGGCAGCAAGCCGCCTTTATCCTCAAAATCAATGAAGCGCGGGCGCGTTATTGAGGTCTGGATTTGCGCGCCGTGGTGATAGCCAGTGTTCCAATAGCCGTAAGGTGCGTGGAACCGGCCCACCCAAGTGGTCAGTCGGTCGCTGAATGTATAGCCAAGCTGGATACGCTCAAGATCCGTGGCCAAGCCATCCGGTAAAAATTCGAAAATCAGCTCGACCAAGGCCTTGCTGCGGTCAGTGAATTGGGGGGTCAGATAAAAATCCAGCGCGTTCGCCCAGAACCCATGGCCCGCTTGATCAAGGCGCGTGTCATCGTTACTGGCACGGGTAAAACCGACATCGGCAAAGCCATGCACCGGAATACCCGGGTCGGCCGAGGCATTGCCCCCATTTTCAGACAGCTGGTCGACATTTCTTTCGACCGTGGCCAGCCTGGCTTTTAGATCGGCAATGGTCGCTGCGTCGTCAGCCCATGCCACGCACATGAATAATTGGCTGGCTGCAAGCACTATGCCGCAACGTGTAGTCAGATTAAGTTTTTGCTTCTTAATTGGTCGTTTCATCGTTTCCCCTGTATTTTATCAATTTCTAAAAGTACAACGCCCAGCAACCCGGTCAATCACCTTGCTAACTATTCATCTCCACTGCCACACCTGTTTTACAGTATATCCCAACCCCCCTTCTTTTCTAACGCTATTCACGGAGGCGCTGTGGATTTGCCAGACTGCGCCTGCAAGCAGGCCTGACCACAGATTCAGCTTCGGGCAACTTTTCCCTCCCGCTTGATGGCGACATTCAAGGGCACCTCTAGTGTCGAATCATTTCAAGCCCTATTACCCGCTTATCTTTTCGATCAGCTCCATATCACTGCTCACCATCAGCTTCTCGATGTCTACCAGTATCAACATGCGCTCATCCACCGTGCCCAAGCCAACAAGATACTGGGTGTCAAAGGTACCGCCAAACTCCGGGGCAGGTTTTATTTGCTCAGGCTTTAGCATAAGAACATCGGAAACGCCATCCACCACCATCCCTACCACGCGTTTGGCAATATTCAGAATAATAACTACAGTCAACTCGTCGTAAGTAATGTTGCCCAGTTTGAACTTGATGCGCATGTCCACTATCGGCACGATGATGCCGCGCAGATTGATCACGCCTTTGATGAACTCGGGGGTGTTGGCAATAGCGGTGACCGCGTCGTAGCCGCGGATTTCCTGCACCTTGAGTATGTCTATGCCGTACTCCTCTTTGCCCAGTGTAAAGCTGAGGAACTCGTTGTTGCCAACCGTTGGGGGGCTGCTTGCTGATTTTTCTTGTATGGGTTGCATCATTTCACCTCCGGAAATTTTTCGACCACGCGGGCTTCAAGCCCGTGCCAGCTCTTCCTGATTAATCCGCACCAGCGCTGCCACGTCCAGTATTAATGCCACTCGGCCATCGCCCATGATGGTTGCGCCGGAAATATACGACACCCTGCGGTAATTCGACTCCATGCTCTTGAGGACAACCTGGTGCTGCCCAATCAACTCGTCCACAAAGAGTGCGATTTTTTTGCCGCTCGCCTCCAGCAATACCAGGATACCTTGCTCTGGCTCGGTAATTTTAGTCTCAATGTTGAATAGTTTGTGCAGCGCAATTATCGACAGATATTGGCCGCGCACATGCACAACGTGCCCGCCACTCACTGTTTTAAGGTCGGCCGCAGAGCCCGGCAATGATTCGACTATGGCATTCAGCGGGATGATGTAGGTTTGCTGCCCGACAGAAACTGAAAGGCCATCCAGAATGGCAAGTGTCAATGGCAGGCGGATGGTGACGGCCATGCCTTTGCCTTCCACTGAATCAAGTTCGACTTGGCCGCCCAGGTCTGCGATGTTGCGCCTGACTACGTCCATGCCTACGCCACGTCCTGATACATCGGTTATGATTTCTGCCGTGGAAAACCCCGGTTCCATTATCAGCGCCCAGATATCCTGTTCGGTCATATCCTCGTGCAGTGGCAATCCGCGCTCGCGGGCTTTTTGCAATATCCGGCCACGATTTAAACCGGCACCATCGTCGGACACTTCTATGACGACATTACCGCCCTGGTGAAATGCTTTGAGGACGATGGTTCCACACGGGTTTTTACCCGATGCAATACGCTTCTCGGGTGATTCAATACCGTGGTCCAAGCTGTTGCGCACCAGATGTGTCAGCGGGTCGGAAATTTTTTCGATCAGGCCCTTGTCCAGCTCGGTGCCTTCCCCGACCATTTTCATTTCCACTTGCTTGCTCAGCTTACCAGCCAAGTCGCGAACCAAACGCGGGAAGCGGCTAAATACGAATGCGATCGGCATCATGCGTATCGACATCACCGCTTCCTGCAAGTCACGCGTATTGCGTTGCAGTTGATGCAGGCTGCGCTGCAAATTTTCACCGTCCGCAGTATCAGCGCCCTGAGCGGCTTGCGTCAATATGGCCTGGGTAATAACCATTTCGCCCATCAGATTGATTAATTGATCGACTTTCTCCACCCCAACCCTTATTGAAGTCGCTTCGGCCTGGGATACCACGACCTTGTCAGTGGCGCGCATACCTGTGCGCACGCCGTCCGTACCAGCCACATCGGTGGCGCGACGGCCCTGTTGGTCAGCACTCTTATTCTCACAATCTACCAGGGTGCTGGCTTGCTCGCTCACTTCGGAAGATGAAGCAGGGGCGAGATCGGGCAGATCCTGGAACAAACCGTAGCCTTGCTCGTTTTCCCGCTTAGCCTGCGCCACAGGTGTTTCCACGAAAAATCCGTAACTGGAGTCTTCCTCAACGGCAGCTTGTGACGTTGCATTTGAATTCACAGACAGACGCGCAAGTTTTTCACAGACCGCAAGAACTTCTCCGGCATCCTCCTTGCCCTCGCCACGATGCCTGGCCAATTGCATGGAAATGACATCGCCCGCCTCAAGGAATGCGTTGACCATTTCGACGGTCAATGTCATTTCCTGCTTGCGTAATTTATCGAGTAGCGTTTCGAGGATGTGAGTGACATCGGTCATGTCATTGAAGCCGAAGGTAGCCGCGCCACCCTTTATGGAATGAGCTGCACGGAAAATCGCATTAAGATCATCCATGACAGGCTCGGCAACATCTAATGCCAGCAGCAGCGTCTCCATTTCTGCGAGATGCTCGGCAGTTTCCTCAAAGAAAAGCTTATAGAACTGGCTTAAATCTATACTCAACAAGGCACCTCTAAAAATTCAACATCCTAAGCGGCACGGGGTGCGCGTGAATTTCATGGCGCGCGTCAACTGTCAATTTCTACTGATAAATTTCCCGGAACAATAACGCAAGGTGACAGAATTTGGATATTAGAAGCATCCACTAGCACGTGCCAAAATGGGCTAATTACTTAGGGGCACCTCTAAAAATCCAAACTCCGTCGCGATGCTGCGTTGCTCAATAAATTTTAACGCTTACATATCAAACATATGCGGCGCGCTAAAATTTCTTTCGCGTCTTGCCTGGCTTAGGATTTTGAATTTTTAGAGGTGCCCTTAGTTGGATTGATTGACTTTTGTTAGTGGCGCAGCTTATTGAATTCATTTTTCCCTGAAGAATCCGTAATCTTCCTGATCCTCCTCCTGCCCCGTGTCTGGCTGAACTTGGGGCTGTTGCCCAAAAAATCCATAATCAAGATTGTCTGGCTGAACTGTTGCATCACCCTTGTTCCCCTTGGCCACTGAACCGGAGTGATTCTCAAGTTCTTCAGGGTTAGCAGAACTTAAGAATCGCTCCAGCTTGGCACACATCGCGCTTACCGCGTTGGCATCCACCTTGCCACCCTCTCGGTGCGCAGCCGATTGCTTGGCTATTACATCACCTGCCTCGAGCAATGCGCTAGCCATCTCGTCAGTTAAGACCATCTCTTGCTTGCGCAGTTTTTCAAGCAAGGTCTCAAGAATAAGCGTTACTGCGGTCATATCATTGAAACCGAGGGTTCCCGCGCCACCCTTTTTAATATATGCAGCCAAAGAAATTAACCGAGCACTTTCTTTATTACTTCGAGTAACTTTTGCGGGCCAAGAGGTTTCACCAACCAGCCGTTGGCACCCGCCTCCTTGCCTTGCGCTTTAACGTCATCACTGGATTCGGTGGTAATCATCAGGATAGGTGTGCTGCGATAAGCTGGCAAGGCGCGCAAGCTTCTGATCAAGGTCAGGCCATCCATGCGCGGCATATTTTGGTCAGTCAGCACAAGATCCGCAGTTTTCAACTGTGCCTTTTCGAGTGCTTCTTGCCCATCGCTCGCCTCTATCACATCATAGCCTGCGCTCTTAAGTGTGAATGCCAGCATTTTCAAGATGGCCCCAGAATCATCAACAACCAGTACGGTCTTCGCCATTCGTATTCTCCAAAACTAAAAGCAGGGTTATCTTACACTTGGAAGGGGAGCTAAAACAACGACTGCGCGCGCATAAATGTACTCCAAAACGGTAGCATACATGTAATCGCGTGCAATCGCAGATATCCTTAGTGTAAGCCCACTAGATTGCAGCATATACAATCTGCCCATCTATCAAGGTATAGCTAACTTTCCCCTTTAATTGCATACCCAGAAAAGGCGTATTCTTCCCTTGGCTTTTCAGTGCTGCCGGCTCCACTTTCCAGTAAAACTCCGGGTCAAATATGCACACATCAGCAGCAGCCCCAGCGGACAAATGCCCAGCGTCCAGTCCGAGTATGCGTGCAGGTTGCCGCGTTACCTTGTCCAGTGCGCTGGAAAGTGAATGTTTGCCCTGCTCAGCCCATTTGAGCGCCAGCGGCAACAACAATTCCAGGCCAGTTGCGCCAGCCTCTGCTTCGGCAAAAGGCAGTTGCTTGGCATCATCATCCACTGGCGAGTGGTTGGAGCATATCGCATCTATCGTGCCATCGTGCAACGCGGCACGAAGTGCATCGCGGTCGCGCAGGCTGCGCAACGGTGGTATCAGGTGACAATTGGAGTCGAAGTAACCGATATCAATTTCAGACAGGTGAATGTGATTCATGGAAACGTCACAAGTCAGCGGAAAACCCTGCTGTTTAGCGGCGCGCATCATGGCCACGCCTTCTGCGCTGGAAATGCGACAGATATGCAAACGCACGCCGGTCTCGCGCGCCAGTTCCAACATAGTGGCCAGGGCGATGGTTTCCGCGCACACAGGGATCGCAGGCAGCCCCAAACGAGTGGCCACCTCGCCGTCGTGTGCCACGCCGTCGCGTGCTAGAAAACTATCCTGCGGACGCAACCAGACACTGAAACCAAAAGTGGCGGCATACTGCATGGCGCGCATCAACACGCGGGTATCCGTCAACGCTGCATCTGCCTGGCTGAATGCGATGCAGCCGGCATCGGTCAGCTCGGCCATCTCGGTCAGCTCCATCCCTTGCAGACCGTAAGTCAGCGCCCCCACCGGATAAACGCGCGCCTGATTCAGTTCGCGTGCGCGGTGCTTGAGCATTTCTACCAAGCCCGGTTCATCCAGCGGTGGATCGGTATCCGGCGGACAGGCCAGCGAGGTGATGCCGCCCGCTACCGCTGCATCCATTTCCGATTCCAGCGTGGCCTTATATTCGTAACCCGGCTCACGCAAGCGTGCCGCGAGGTCTATCAGGCCGGGTGCCACCACCAAGCCACTGGCATCAATAATTTTGTCCGCGACAAATCCTTTTGGCGCTGTTCCAATCGCCGCGACTTTACCTGCGGCAATATATACATCCTGCACCGCATCAATGTTGTTTTTCGGGTCTATAAGACGGCCGTTTTTTATATGGATATTCTTCATCATTTTCCCGCCAGCATGCTCATCACTGCCATGCGCACCGCAATACCAAAAGTAACCTGCGGCAAAATCACGGAATGCGCTCCATCTGCCACGCCGGAATCAATTTCCACGCCACGGTTCATCGGCCCCGGATGCATTACGATGACATCCGGCTTGGCCAGCGCCAGCTTGTCCTGAGTCAGGCCATAATACTTGAAATATTCCTGCGCGCTGGGCAGTGCCGCGCCCTGCATGCGTTCATTCTGCAGACGCAACATCATGACCACATCCACGTCACGCATGCCTTGTTGCATATCGTGATAAACCTGCACTCCCAGCTTTTCGACAGCGGTGGGTAACAGCGTTTTGGGCGCAATCACGCGCACTTCCGGCACTCCCAGCGTGGTCAGCGCATGTATCTGCGAACGGGCCACGCGTGAATGCAAAATGTCACCCACGATAGCTACGCGCAGATTATGAAATTCCTTTTTATAGTGGCGGATGGTGAACATGTCGAGCAGCGCCTGGGTGGGGTGCGCGTGGCGGCCGTCACCGGCGTTGATAACATGAATCTCCGGCGCCACATGTTTGGCGATGAAGTGCGCCGCGCCGCTCTGACCATGACGCACCACGAACATGTCGGCATGCATCGCGCACAAATTATCTACCGTGTCGAGCAGCGTTTCTCCTTTGCTGGCGGAAGAGGAACCGATATTCAAATTAACCACATCGGCTGACAAACGCTTGGCGGCAATCTCGAAGGTGGTGCGGGTACGCGTGCTATTTTCGAAGAAGATGTTGAATATGGATTTGCCGTGCAGCAAGGGGACTTTTTTGATCTCTTGCCCCTCAGCCACATTCACGAAAGATGCCGCACGATCCAGAATGCCGAGCAATATGGCCAGCGGCAGGCTCTCAGTGGAAAGCAGATGTTGCAGTTCGCCGTGTTTGTTGAGTTGTGGATTATTCACGGGCGCCTCATGCACTAAGTCCCATTGCGGGTTCGTCAAAATATGCCTGCAGAATCTGCTGTGCCGCAACCTGGTCGAGCAGCGGCTTCTGCTTGATGCCGCGTATGCCAACCGCGGCCAACTGCGAACTGGCGGCGGCGGAAGTATAACGCTCATCCACCAGAATTGTTGGCAAATTAAAGCGCCCCTTGAGGCGCTGGGCGAAACGGCGGCACAAGCGGGTAAGATCGTGCGGCGTGCCGTCGTCATGGCTGGGCAGACCGACCACCAGCGCCGCTGGCTGCCATTCACTGATGAGCCGGGCGATGGCCGCGAAGCGCTGGGCGCTTTGTTCACCATGCAAGGTGGTCAATGGCTGCGCCGTGCCGGAAATGGAATTGCCGACTGCTACACCGATACGTTTTGTGCCAAAATCGAATGCCAGGAAAGTACCTTTCAGGGGATGGGGGACTGAGGACTGAGGACTGAGTGTTGCCGCTACGCGGTTTTTACTGTCTTCTGTCAGCGCAGCGTCTGTCTTCTGTCCTCTGATGTCAGGCATGTCCTGCGTCCTCCGACAGCGATGCGTAGTCCACGCCCAGCAACGCCATGGCTGCCGCCAAGCGTTCCTCGGCGGGCAGATCAAACAAAATGTGTTCGGAAGCCGGTACGCTGAGCCAGGCATTTTGTGATAGCTCATGTTCCAATTGCCCCTGCGTCCATCCAGCGTAGCCCAACGTTATCAGCAAATTGTGCGGCCCTTTGCCCAGCCCTACTGCTTGCAATATGTCCTTGGAGGTGGTCAGGCCAACCTTGTCGTTAATGGGTAGCGTGGATTGCCACTGGCCTATCGGCTCATGCAGCACAAACCCGCGGTCGGTTTGCACCGGACCGCCATAATGTATCGGCAATTTTTTCAATTCAGACTTACTTAACGGGGCTTTGATCTGGGCAAACAGCTCGCCCAAAGTCAGATTGGTAGGGCGGTTCACGATGATGCCGAGCGCGCCTTGCTGATTGTGCTCGCAAATATAAACGAGTGCCTTTGAAAAAGCCGAATCCGCCATGGCCGGCATGGCGATGAGAAAGTGATGCCTGAAATCGAGTTGCGACATGTCCGCTATTGTAATCTCCTGGGGTGGCCTGCACAATTTTAGCTACGCTAATTCTGAATTAGCGGTAGTGCCTCTGATCTATTCCAGGGCACCTCCAATCAATGGGACGGTTGTTGTTCGCTAACCCTCTGCCTTGGTGGAAATAAAACTGGCTATCTGGTGCAGCAATCCTTCCGCCCGGTGGAAATTGGCGTGGTGATGCAATTCCTCTTCCGAGTAAAACTTGACATGCTCCAGCAGCTCGACTTCCTGGTAGGGCTTGCCAAGATAGGCGTTCACTCCCAGCTCCAGCGCATACAAGCGGTGTTTTTCGGCGGCGCGCGAGGTGATGATAATGATAGGCATATTCCTGTATCTTTGATCACTGCGCAAGCGCTTGGTCAGTTCGAAACCATCCATGCGCGGCATCTCGATATCCAGCAACATCATGTCCGGGGTAAACTCTGCCAGTTTTTCCAGCGCATCCACGCCATCGTTGGCAGTCACCACCTGATAACCTGCGCGTACCAGCATGCGGCTGGTGACTTTGCGCACAGTGAGTGAATCATCAACCACCATCACCAGCAACTTGGCCGTCGGCAATGCTAGTGGCGCAACCGCTGCCTTGGCCTTGCTGAGCATTTGCGCACCTGATGCGTATTGTTCCAGCGCGATCGGATTGAGAATCAGCACCACTTTGCCATTGCCCAGCACAGTCGCACCGGCGATACCCGGCAAGCGCGCCAGTTGCGGACCTATATTCTTGACCACCACTTCCTGGTTGCCGATAAGCTCATCAACATGCAAGGCCATGCGCCGCTCACCGCTACGCAGTAACAATATCGGATTGTAAGGACGGCTCTCCGGCTGATACCCCTCATTGCCGAGCAAGCGCACCAAATTAAACAGGGGATAGTGATTGCCATTCCATTCAACACCCCCCTTGGTATAGATATCAACCAGCTCCGCATGTTTGATCTGTTGTACCTGCTCTATCATGCCGACGTTGATCGCATACATCTCATGCCCGGCTTGCACCATCAGGGTTTGTGCTACCGCCAGGGTGAGCGGCAGGCGAATCACAAAACGCGCGCCTTTGCCGCGCTCCGAAAACACATCGATGCGCCCGCCCAGAGCCATAATATCGCTGCGCACCACGTCCATGCCTACGCCGCGCCCGGAGATTTCAGTCACTCCGCTGGCAGTAGACAGCCCGGTGGCAAATATCACTTGCATGATCTGGTTATCGTTCACCACTTCATCTGCTTGAAATATGCCCTGCTCCACAGCCTTTTGATGCAAGCGCTCAAGATCCAGGCCAGCGCCGTCGTCGGTAAATTCGAATTCCACCTCATT